>JAHFHF010000051.1 GCA_023247055.1 Candidatus Omnitrophota bacterium | reverse complement strand
GGCTGAAACGGCCAAGAGGCTTCCGCCGACGCGCGAAGAACTTCTCAAAGCCGCGGCCCGTGTCGTTTCTCCTGAGTCTAAACCCAAACCAGCCAAGGCCCCTGAGCCAACGCCTAAAGCCGATGCGGCTCCCACATCAGTAACCGCCCCAGAGTCCGTACCGGCGGCTGAAAAGCCCCCTGCTGAGAAACCTGCCGCAGAAAAACCAGCTACCGTTTAATTTAAAAACTTGAGTTTGGCATTTTTCCCTCTCCCCTGTGGGGAGAGGGTTAGGGTGAGGGGAAATTCAAGCGATCATCCCCCTCATCCTGACCTTCTCTCCCAAGGGGGAAGAAGGAATTCCTGAAAAATGCCAAACTCAAGTTAAAAAGCTATTTTTGTCCCGCAGTCTGGCTGTGGAACCGCATACGCTGAAGCAGTTCCAAAAAGCGCGGTTGGCCGGCCAAAATGGCGAGGTCGGCATCGCGCTGCATATATTTCCAGTCGCAGTAGCCCAGTGCGGCTGCTTTTTCAAGCGCAGAGAGCGATTCGGCCGTGCGGTTGACGAGCGCATAACTGCACCCCAAGTTGTAAAAGACAATGCCGTCTCGCGGGCAAAGTTCTGCCAGCCGTTCATCCATTTGCAGGCCTTTATCATGAAGCCCGGAAGCCGTATAAAGTTCGGCCAGGACACTGATCGCCTCGGCATAGCGCGGATTTTTAGCGACCAGCGCTTCAAAAAAACCCAATTCAAAAGGGTCATTTTCCTTTGGCATGCTTTTTTCCTTCGGTAATCCTAAGGGTCCGCTGTTCCGGCCCGTTAATTTCCAAATGCACGGTCAGGGCATTGGCAGGAATCAAATCCCCTGCTTTTTCGGGCCATTCGATGCAGCAAATAGCGCTGGGATCGTTCAGAAATTCTTCAAAACCAAGAGTTTCAAGTTCGGCCTCAGTCTCAAGCCGGTAAAGATCGAAATGATAGACGGGCACCCGGCCCCGGTACAGGTGCATCAACACAAAGGTCGGGCTTGTGACTTCCTCTGCGGAACTGACACCCAAACCTTCGGCGATCCCTTTGATAAAAGTCGTTTTGCCGCTGCCAAGGTTGCCCTCGAGCCGGATCACCGTACCTGGTTTTAACGTTTTTGCCAGGCGTTTGGCCGCCAAACGGGTGTCATGACTGGAGAATGTCGTCAATGTTTTCATAAGGCGTGCTGATACCCTTTGCGTGCAAGGCGCGGCGGTACGGCCGGACGCCCCTGAAAAAGCCAGCGGACTTTTTGTTTTTCCGGCGTGATTCGTCCCACCCAGCTTAAAAGAACTCCGGGAAAAGCGCGGCGCCAGGCCTTTTCGAGGGCTATCTTTTTAACGGCTGGAACCGTAAAAATCAATTCAAAATCCTCGCCGTCACTCAGTGCGCCCGCCAACGCGCGGCCCGTATTCCCCCGCGCACGGCGGCGGGCGGCCGTTGAAACCGGAATGGCGCCCGTCTCCAACGCGCAGCCCGCTGCGGAGCGCTCAAGAATGTGTTCCAAGTCCTGCAAAAATCCATCTGAAATATCGATCATGGACGTCACGCCGCGGCGCGCAAGCCAGGCGCCTTCCTCAACCCGGGGTTTAAATGTCAAATGCCGGCCGCCGAGCGATCCACCCAGCCTGCCGGTCACGCCGATCCAATTTCCAGGTCTCGCACCGCTGCGCAAAACCGCTTTATTACCGGCAGTACGGCCCATGACGGTCACGTTGATAAAAAACTGCGAAGCCTTGGAAATATCACCTCCGGCGCAGATCACCTGGTAGCGTTTCGCCCAGAGCATCATGCCCCGGTACACGCGCCGCAGCCACGCCGGACGGATTCCCGCCGGCAAACCCAACGCGACTGTAAAATAAAGCGGCTTTCCGCCCATGGCCGCGATATCGCTCAAATTGATGGCCAATGCTTTACGGCCAATTTCTTCAGGCCGTGCCGTACGGCGTGAAAAATCCACCCCTTCGACCATCGCATCGGTCGTCAGCAAGACGCGGCCTAAAATCGCCGTATCATCCTGCAGGCCCGCCGGTTCGCGCAGCGCCGGCGGAATTTCGCGGATCAGGCTTTGGATGAGCTCAAATTCAGAGGATTTCATGGGCCAGGCGCCAGCAAGGCTTTCGCGCTAAAAAAATAACCGATAAAAAGCGTGTTGTGAAAAATATGCAGTGCAACCGGCGCCGCAAGGTTTCCTCTTTTTTCATAGAGCAGCGTCAGACCCAAACCTAAAATAAAAATGGGCAAAAAGGCAAACTCATTATGATGAATCAGTGCAAACAAAAAAGAACTGGCGAGCGCACCGGCAATGCCGCCCCACATCCGTTTAAACAGCGGGTAGCACAAGCCGCGGAAAAAAACTTCCTCAAAAAATGGTCCCCAGACGCAGGCCAGAAAAATTGAAAAGCCGATCAACCACTGGTCTTGCTTTTGCTCGGATAAAAAAACATCCACTAACGGGTGCGGCTGCGGCTCATAGGACAGCATCTGGGCAACCGTCACAAGCAGCGCCAGAATCGCCGCAAAAACCGGGATCACGGCCAGGTAGCCGCCTAAACCAAAGCCCGCCTCTCCCCACCACGGCCGTCCCTTTAGATCAAACCCAAATGACCGCACCGCATTCCAGCTAAAACCCAATTCGCGCAAGATCAAAAGGGCCATGGCCGCATCCATGAGTCCCGTATGAATCAAGGCCAGCATCTGAACATTCAGACCCGGAAATAGCCCCACGGCTCCGCTGAAGAGCAGGTTGACCGCCAGCGACAGCGCCAAAAAATGCACGACCACGCGCAGTAAAAAAGACAGCGCCCAAGGCTTCGGCTCCAAAGGAAAAATCCGCACAAATCGCCGGCGAAATCCCGGGTGAAAAACAAGCAGGCTGTCTAAAAGAAAACCGGTAAAAAACAGAGCGCCAAAAAGCGCGGAATAGCCGATAAAGGCCGCGGTGGCCGCCGGTTTGCGGCGATAGAGATCTTCCAGATTACCGGGCGTACTCAATTCCGTCTGAAGTTTTTTTTCAGCTTTCTGGAAAGCTTGATATTGCGGACTCACGGATTCCGGATGCAGCGGCTTGGGCACGAGCAGCAGGACAGCGTAAACTAAACTCAAAAGGCCCAGAAAAAACAGGTAAAGCTGCTGGGCGCGTAAAAAATCGAGACTTTGGCGGATCATAGTCCGAACAGTTGCCGGGCATTGGCGGTCGTAAGCCCCGCTAACTCTGAAAGTGTCAAGCCGTGCAGTCCGGCCATCACGGCCGCCGTCTCCAGCATATAGGCGGATTCGTTGCGCTGGCCGCGCACCGTCTGCGGAGGCAGAAAGGGCGCATCGGTTTCAAGCAGGAGCCGGTCTTTCGGACAGGCTGCGCAGGCCGCGCGCAAGCCCTCGTTTTTTTTATAACTGAGCGGCCCGGCAAACGAAATATGAAATCCCAAATCCAAAAACTTTTGCATGTCAGCCTGATCGGATGAAAAACAATGCATCACGCCCCTGTACCCGTCCGGCTGAATGGTTTTCAGCATTTCCTCCACAGCCCCATAGGCATCCCGGCAATGGATAACCAGCGGCTTTGAAACGCGCAGCGCCAAGTCGATAAAACGGCGAAAGACATCCCTCTGGATAGAAAGCGGCGAATGTTCCCGGTAAAAATCCAACCCGACTTCTCCAACGGCGACCATCCGCGGATGGCCCATGAGTTCTTCCAAGGCTGAAAAGTCTGTTTCCACGGCTTTCGCCGCATCATTGGGATGGATGCCGCCCGCAGCCCAAATATTGGCATGCGTTTCGGCGAGTTGAAGCGACGCCCGGGTGCTGACAAGGTCGGTACCGACATTCAGAAAATAGCTTACGCCCGCAGCCTCAGCGCGCTGGATCATTTCTTCGCGGTCCGGGTCAAAGTTCCCATAGTGCAAATGGGCATGCGTATCGAAAAACATTAAACTTTCTCCTCAACCTCGTCTTCGAGTTTTGGGAAAAGCGGATCACCGCGTTCAACGCGCGTCCCGGGCTTCAAAAGCGCACGCTCAAACTCCGCAAGATTTGCAAGGTTCGGCGGCGCAGTCAATCCGAGACGCACAAGCATAGTTTCCGCCGTATGCGGCAAGAAAGGCCTTAAAATAACGGCCACATGGGCCAGCGCATCGCCCAGCGCAGCTATGGCCAGCTTTAAATCCCCCGTTTTGGCCGGATCCTTGGCCAAAACCCACGGCTTCTGCTCTTCCACAAACTGATTGCCCCGTACCAGGACTTCCCAAATGAGGTCCAAGGCCAAACGCGGGTCATAAGCGGCCATTGCCTGGCTGACCTTGGGTAAAAGCCCGCGGCCGCGCGTGACCAATTCAAAAGCAGCCAGCGCGCTTTCATTGGTTTCCGGGACAAGCCCCTCAAAATATTTGGCCAGCATGGACGCATAGCGGTGCCAAAGATTGCCGAGATCATTCGCCAGCGCTGTCGTATAACGCTCGCGAAATAAGCCTTCGGAAAAAGCGCCGTCCATGCCCAGCGTGACTTCATGCAGCAGAAAATAGCGGAAAGCATCCACGCCGTATTTTTGCGAAAGCAGCCAAGGGTCCACGCTGTTGCCGCGCGATTTTGAAACCTTGTCGCCGCCCATGGTCCACCAACCGTGGGCCAAAATGGTCTTAGGCTGCTCCAGACCGCAGGCTTTGAGCATAATCGGCCAATAGACCGCGTGCTGGCGCAGGATGTCTTTACCCACCACATGCAGGTCCGCGGGCCAATGCATGGAAAACTGGACCGCATCCTGCAGGTAACCCACGGCGCTCACATAATTGATCAACGCGTCAAACCAGACATACACCACAAATTCCGGATTGGGGGCAAACGGAATGCCCCAGCCGAGGCGCGCTTTGGGCCGCGTAATGCAAAGGTCTTCCAGCGGCTGGCGTAAAAACCCCAGAATTTCATTGCGCCGCATTTCGGGCTGGATGAAGGCCTTGTCGGCTTGAATTTTCTGCAGCAGCCAGTCTTGGTATTGATTGAGTTTAAAAAAGTAATTTTTCTCTTGCAGGCGCTGGACTTCGCGGCGGCAGTCGGGGCATTTGCCCTCAACCAGCTGCAGTTCTGTCCAAAAGGATTCGCACGGCATGCAGTACCAGCCCGAATATTCTTTTTCGTAAATATCCCCGCTCTCCACTAATTTTTGCAGCACCCGGTCTACGGTTCGCTTATGCGCCGCATCGGTGGTACGGATAAAAAAATCATAGCGAATATCCAGCTTCGCCCACAGGGCCTTGAAATGCGGGACCATTTCCTCCACGAATTTTTCCGGCGTCTGCCCCTGCTCGCGCGCAATTTTTTCGATCTTGGTCCCGTGCTCATCCGTGCCGGTCAGAAAAAAAACGTCCTGCCCGGACAAACGCCAAAAGCGGGCAAAGGTGTCGCAAACCACGTTGGTATACGCATGCCCGATATGCGGTTTCGCATTGACGTAATAAAGCGGCGTTGTAATGTAAGAAACTTTGCGGGTCATACCAGCACCGCTTCCGAGGAAGAAAAAATCCGGTTTAATTGAATCGCCAGCCAGGTCAGGGTCAGTTTGCCGTTTGTGTTGGCTTCGGCCGCTGAACGCGCCTCATAGACCGCATCCACAGCCTGCAAATAGCTGGGCAGCCGGCTCTCACCCACCGTGCGCAGGCGCTGATGAAAAAAAATGAGCAGGCCGTTTAAAAAAGCCAGCAGCGCTTCGCGTTTCAAGCCCGCGCCTTTTTCCAGGTATTGCTCCCAGGGCGTGGTTTCAGGCGGCGTGGCCGGCCCTGAGCCCGCCGGCTCGTCCTCAACCGGACCGTTGAGGCGGATGGCAAAGACACGCGATTGGATGGTTTCCAAAACCTGAGATTTATCGTCCGTCAGTAAAACAAAGACGGTTTGCTGCGGCGGTTCTTCCAGAGTTTTCAGTAGCGCTTGCGCCGCTTCCTCGGTCAAACGCTCCGCTTCTTCCAGAATGGCGATTTTCCAGGCTCCTTCATAAGGTTTAAACGAAGCCCAATCCAAAAGTTTGCGGATGCGTTCGATTTTGATGCCTTTACTGTCTTCCTCGCGTTTCAGCCAAAGTACATCCGGATGATTGCCCTTTACGACTTTTTCGCAAATCACGCAGGGACAGTCCCAAGAGATTTCGCGGCGCGCGCATAGCAATGCCCGCGCAAAGGCCTGGGCGAGTTCTTCTTTCCGGGAGCCGGCATCGCCGTAAAACAAATACGCCGCGGCCATACGGCCGCTCCTCACTTGCGATTTCAAGACGGTCAGAGCCAACGGTTCAGGAGGCATGCTCAAGCACCTCTCTGATTTTCGCAAAAACAAAGTCAGACGGTTGACGCGCATCCAGCACCCGGAAGCGCCGGGGTTCACGGCCTGCCAACGTTAAGAATCCGCGGCGCACACGCCGGTGAAAAACAAGCGGTGCCCGTTCCATGCGGTCACGACCGCGCTTAATCCGTTTAAACCCTTCCCGAGGGTCCAGGTCGAGCAAAAAAGTAATCTGCGGTTTGAGGTTTCCACGCACCAGCCGGCTCGCTTTTAAAATTTCAGACACGGAAAGTCCGCGGCCAAATCCTTGATACGCCACGGTCGAATCTTCAAACCGGTCACAAAGAACGGTACGGCCGCGCTTAAGCGCGGGCAGAATTTTTTCATGTACGATTTGGGCACGGGCCGCCAGGTAAAGCATAAGTTCGGTTTCCGGGGCCATGGCTTTGACCCGCAGATGCAGTAGAATTTCGCGGATTGCTTCGCCGATCACCGTCGCGCCGGGTTCACGCAAAATAAGCGGCCGGATGCCTTTTTTCTGAAAATAGGCAGAGATATTCTTGATCTGCGTGCTCTTGCCGCTGCCTTCCGGCCCTTCGAGAGTAATCAAGATTCCATTTTTTTTATTTTTTGACTTCATAAACCACCTTTGTCAATGCGAGGCAGGTTCCACTGAAGCCGAAGCCATCTCCGAGATTGCTTCGGCCTTACTGAAACGCCGCCCCGCAATGACAAAATAAATCTCAGTCCCATTTCCGGCGCTTCATTTTGAGGGTCGAGGGCTCGCCTGGCCGGGCATCTTTGACAATCCAGCCTTGGGCTTGAATTTCATCGCGCAGCTTATCGGACTCTGTCCATAAGGCCTTATTGCTTTTATCCGCAGCCACCTGCTTGCGGACTTCCGAGCGTTTATCCATCAATGCCAGAATCGCTCCCGGAATTTCCTGGGTCCCGCAAATATTCAAACCCAACAAAGCGTCCACCCATTTAAAAAACTCCAGCGCCGCTTGCAGGCTGTCCGGCCCCAGCCGGTTCTCCGCTAAGCGGGTATTGATCTCTTTGACGGCGAGCACCAACCGCGACAACGCCAGCGACACATTTAAATCATCGCTCAACCCCTCGAGGATCTCCGCTTTATTTTTTTCAAGAAGGGGCGCGATGCCAGCCGGCAAATGCGCAAGCTCCGGCGTATGCAGCGGCAGCACTTTGCGGTTTAAGCAAAGCCAATAGCATTCATCGAACTTGCGGATGATTTCTCCGGCCTCTTTGACGCCTTCGAGCGTAAAATTGAGCGCGCTGCGGTAATGCACGGCCAAAAGCGCATAGCGCAGAGCCATCGGATCACAATCTTTGGCCAATAAATCCCTCAGCGTATAAAAATTCCCTTTGGATTTCGACATTTTCTCGCCGTCCACCAAAAGAAACTTACAGTGCAGCCAGTATTTCACAAACGGGCTTTTACCCGTTGCGCCTTCGGATTGCGCGATTTCATTTTCATGATGCGGAAAAATCAAATCTTCGCCGCCCGCATGAAGATCAAACCGCTCACCGAGTTCTTGCATGCTCATGGCGGAGCACTCGATATGCCAGCCCGGCCGGCCTTGGCCCCAGGGGGAATCCCAGGCCGCGCCAATTTGCGCTTCCCCTGCTTTAACGCCCTTCCAGAGCACAAAATCCGTGGCTTCTTGCTTGCTTTCGTATTCGTCAGCCTCAACGCGTTCACTGGCACCGGTCCTATTCATTTCCAGGTTCTTTTTTGAAAGCTTACCGTAACCTTGAAACTTGGAAACCCGGTAATACACCGAACCTTTACTTTCGTAGGCAAAACCTTTTTCGAGCAGCGTTTTAATGAGATCCAGCATGAGCTGAATTTTTTCAGTCGCGCAGGGCTGGCTCGTAGGAGTTAAACAATTCAGCGTTTTCAGGTCGTCATTAAAAGCTTGTGCGTATTGAGCGGTATATTCAGCCAGCGTCTTTTTTTCCCGCAAGGCCCCGGCAATGGTTTTGTCATCGACATCGGTCAGATTCATGACATGCTGCACGTGATAGCCGCAGCATTCTAAAAAACGCCGCAGCAGGTCTTCAAACACGAACGCGCGGAAATTGCCGATGTGCGCAAAGTCATAAACGGTCGGGCCGCAGGTATACATTCCAGCATGCTTTTCCCTCAACGGCTTAAATTCCTCGAGCGACTGACTCAGTGTATTGTAAAAACGTACGGGCATCGTCGTCTAGGCCTTATGCGCTTTCTCAAAACGGACCTTGGCCCGGACCAATCCTAAAACCGGGAATAGCCGTTTCATCTCGGGCCCGTGCTCACGGCCGGTCAGGGCCATGCGAATCGGCATAAAAAGGTTTTTGCCCTTGGCTTTGACCTTGGGTTTGAGCGCGTTCACAAAATTTTCGTAGAGCGACTCTCCTTCCCCGGTTAGAGACGGCAAAACCTGCAGCGCCGCTTCGCAGACTTCACGGCCTTCGGGACTCTCAAGCCAAGCCTTGTTCTCGTACCCAAAATCCTCGCTCAAAAAATTAAGTTTCTCTGGCAGCTGTTCAAAGCGTTCGATATTGTCGTGAAACACGGGCAGTACTTTTAAGATCAACGTTTCATCTTTGCCTTCCAGCGCGCCGGCCATTTTTAGATAGGCAAACGCTTTTTGGCTGAATTCTTCGGCGCTCAGGCGGCGCAAATGCTCGCCGTTGAGCCAATCCAGTTTGTGCGGATCGTAAATCGACGGCGATTTATTGACGCGCTCCAAGCTGAACAATGCCTGCAATTCCTGCCAAGTCAAAATTTCGCGGTTCTCGCCCGGCGACCAGCCCAAGAGCGCAATGTAATTGGCCAGACCCTGCGGCAGATAGCCCTTGCGCCGGAATTCACGGACAGAAACATCGCCTAAGCGTTTTGAAAGCGGTTCTCCCCCGGGTCCATGGATCAAAGCGAGATGGCCGTATTGCGGCGGATCAAATCCCATGGCTCGTAAAAGCAGGATGTGTTTGGGCGTATTGGACAAATGGTCTTCACCGCGGATCACATGTGTAATTTTCATCAGGCCATCGTCGATGCAGACGGCCAGGTGAAAAGTCGGCGAACCGTCGGCGCGCACGATGACAAAATCCCCCACCATATCATCGAGATTAAAATGCACTTCGCCGCGCACAAGGTCCTTTAAAACTACCTGCGGCTGCTCGACTTTAAAACGCACCGTGGGTTTGATGCCGCGTGCTTTGCGCGCTTCGATTTCCTGCGGCGTGAAATGCCGGCCGCGGTTGTCAAAACGCGGTGGGCGTTTTTCCAGCCGGGCAATCCGTTTAGCTTCTTCAGTTTCTTCTTCGGTCACGTAACAATAATAGGCTGTGCCCTCGGCGAGCAGCTTGCGGACGTACTGCTCGTAGGTTGCCAGGCGCTGCGACTGGAGATACGGGCCGTAAGCGCCGCCGGTTTCCGGCCCTTCATCCCAGCGAATGCCGATCCAGGCCAAGTCCTCAATCAGGGCCTGGCGGTATTCCGGCTTGGAACGTTCCAAGTCAGTGTCTTCAACACGCAGAATAAATTGGCCGTTTTGATTCTTTGCAAATAAATAATTAAATAGTGCGGTGCGGACATTACCCAGATGGATATAACCGGTCGGCGATGGGGCAAAACGGACGCGGACACTCATGATCAAATCCTTTCAATCACGGCGAGAACTTCACAACTCACCAGCAGGCCGGCCCCGCCCGTGCCCACGCCTTCAAAAGTTTTGGCTTTAATCGAAACATTTTCAGCGTTCAGGCCCAACAAACGGGCCGTGCTAAAAACCATGGCTTTTTTAGCCGCGCCCAGCTTGGGGCGTTCGAGATGCACGACCGCATCGATTTGGACGGGCTTCCAGCCCTTGCGGCGCAGTTTTTCCAGCACCGCGGCCAGCATGTCCGAAGATGCGCGGTTTTTATTTTTAGGGTCTTGATCCGAAAACAATTCACCGATGTCCCCAAGCGCGGCGGCCCCGAGCAAGGCGTCCATGAGCGCATGCCATAAAACATCCCCATCCGAATGACCGAGCGGGCCATAGGCAGATTCCAAACGGACACCGCCCAGCCAAAACGGCCTCCCGGCAATCAAACGGTGCGTGTCCGAACCCAACCCCATGCGTGTCTCCAGCCCCTGTTTTCTCCTGAGAAAACTCTCGGCTAACTCAAAATCGGATACGGACGTAATTTTCGGATTCCAACCGTCATGAGCGACCAGTTCGACGGCATAACCGGCTTTTTCCATCAGGGCCGCTTCATCGGTCGGCGCGCGGCCTTTAAATTGCCGCAGCGCACGGTAAGCTTTTTGCAGCGAGGCTTTACGGAAAAGCTGCGGTGTTTCGGCCTCATAGAGCCGTTCACGGTCCAGCGTTTGTTCGACTCGCATACGGCCGCTGGCCGTTTGCTTGATCGTGGGAACGACTTTCTTTGCCAAAAGGCAGGCATCCCAAGAACGCTTAGCGGCTTGCCCCGTTAAACGGCGGACAGCCGCGGATTCGACCAAGGGACGGGCGCCGTCATGCACCATCACCCAGCCCTGCTTCGCGGAAGCGGCCCGTAAAGCCCGCTGCACGGACTCGGCACGCGTTTTTCCGCCGCGGACGCAGCGAATGGATTTTAAGCGGTGCGCCTTGGCCCAATTTTTGACGACCGCCTCCACGCCTTGCGGCAGAGCGACTATCGTCTCTTTGACTTCGGGAACACTTTGAAATGCCTGCAGGGTTCGCAAAAGAAGCGGGGTTCCGGCCAGAGTGTGAAAAAGCTTCGTGGGCGCCGGGTCTGCGGCTTTTTTACCGGCTTTTGACAAGCCTGCCCGGAAACGGCTGCCGCTGCCGCCCGCAGCAATAATCAGCGATATCCGCATAAATCAAACGTGTTCTTCCCCCGGCGAAGACTCGGACTGCGGAGGGTGCTGGGGGGCCTGGGAATAAGACTCTGGGCGGCGATCCGGCTGCCGGAACGGCCCGCGGTCGTTTCCGCCCCGCTCGCGTCCGCCTCCCCGCGGGGGTCTTTCCTGAAAGCGTTCGCGCCGGTCATTGCTTACGCCGCCACCGCCGCCGCGCTCATTTTCTTGGTGAACGCGCGCAAAAATCATGCGCCCAGCCTGAGTCTGCAGCACACTTGTGATCGAAACCGTGAGCGTCTGGCCGAGTTTACGCCGGCCGTTATCCACCACGACCATCGTGCCGTCATCCAAGTAGGCAATGCCCTGGTCATGCTCTTTGCCTTCTTTTAGGATTTTGACCTGCATCAACTCCCCCGGCATCACGATCGGTTTCAAGGCATTGGCCAGTTCGTTGATATTCAGGACTTTGACGCCCTGTAATTCGGCGACTTTGTTCAGGTTGAAATCATTGGTGAAGAGTTTGGCGTTGGTGACCTGCGCCATTTTGACGAGCTTGGCGTCCACCGTATTGAATTCCTCAAAATCCATTTCATTGATCTTGATCTGAATATTGGGGTTGGCTTTCATGCGATTGAGAATGTCCAGGCCGCGCCGTCCGCGGTTACGCTTCAAAGGATCCGACGAATCGGAAATCAACTGCAATTCTTTGAGTACAAACCGCGGCAGAACGAGTTTACCCGACATAAAATGCGTTTCGGCAATATCCGCAATACGGCCGTCAATGATGACGCTGGTGTCGAGCAGGATCAGTTCCTCGCCTGAGCCTTTGGTATCGAGTTTTACAAACGGAATCATGAGCGTAAATTCGTCCTGGCCGCGCAGCACGGTCACCATGCCCAGATAGCTGAAAAGAATCGCGGAAAGAATGCCCATCTGACGCTCAAAATTCGCAGAAAAATTGGCATAGCTGAAAACCATCATGTACAGGCGGTGAACCACGAGACCCAGCGCCAGGCCCAAAAGGACGGCTAGGATGTTACGGACGGTGAAGCGTTTAAAGTAGATATCCAGGCAAATGACAAATAGGCCGCCAAGAAAGCCCAGAGCCGCTCCGGTCCATACAAACTGAGGAAGGGGAAGACTTTGAAACCATGGAAAATGGGCGATGTAAAAGCCGAACAGGGAACATCCTGCGATAAAAAGAATCCGGACTAAAATAATCATAGAAAGGACCTCGGGGTTGAAGTGCCTCCGACGAGACACGGGTTCTGCAAAACGCCCAGAGGCGCCGCAGAGGGGTTATGAAAAAAAATATAAGGGGAAACAAATTAAATGTCATGATCCACGCTGCTTAAAAGGGTAAAAATTTGCGGTCGCCTTCTTTATCCCTCTTTAACAAGCGCCAGGGATGCGCTTTGATTTCAGCCACAAAAGCACGCAATTCTTCATACAGGGTTTCGTCTTTTAAAAGACGGCCCGCCGTGCCTTCCCCGCCCTCCAGGCGGTCTAAAACAGTCTTTAAATCATCGGTCGAACTCTTCAAATTCTCAAGAGTTGTTTTCATGTCCTTTTCCGAGCCGCTTAAAATCTCATTCAAGGACCCGCTGACGGCTGCAAAGTGGTGAATTATGGTTTTAACTTCAGCGCTGGTCTTGGGATCACCCGTAAATTGGCTTACATTTTCGAGAATCGTGGTCAGCTGGGCCGCAATACCATTGGCCTGTTCGATCAGATGCTCCAGCGGCACGGGATTCTCGCCTTCGATCAGAGCGCCCTCATGCAAAATGGGGGCGTTGCCGGCCATGGGCGTAATTTCAATGTGGGGTTCACTGAGAATATGAGTTCCCTGGACTTTGAAATTGTAGTTTTCACGGACTTCCACGTCTTTCTCGATAAACAGTTTTACTTTGACCCGTGCCACTCCCCCGTTCTGGCTCGGCAGCAAGGTCACTGAACTGACTTCCCCGACACGCACGCCGGCCATGCGCACAGGTGCTCCGCGGTCCAGAATACTGACGTAGTTGTACATCACATCCACGGAAAAACCCGAACGGAAAAAATAGACCCCGCTGACAAAAAAGACCAGCAAAGTAAGAAGGATGAATCCCAGCAGCACAAACATGCCCACAACGGCTTCATTACGGCGTTTATTCATGAAAAGATCTTTCGGTTGGCTGACAAATGGAGCATTTTACCATTGACGCAGAGGCAAGTCTATGACGCAGCAGATTAGGCTGCGCTTAGACAGTCTCGACGTTAGACGTAGAGGCAAGTCTATGACGCAGCAGATTAAGCTGCGCTTAGACAGTCTCGACGTTAGACGTAGAGGCAAGTCTATGACGCAGCAGATTAGGCTGCGCTTAGACAGTCTCGACGTTAGACGCAGGGGCAGGTCACTTTGTTTGGACCTGTCCCTATTGTTTAAATCTCTAGGTTTCTGGATCGGCCGTTCCGGTAATAAACTGCCGGATCAGGATATCGGATGTATTGCGGATATCGTCCACTGTCCCTGTTCCGATGATCCGCCCTTCATGCAGCATCGCAATCCGGTTCGCCACTTTGTAAGCGCTGGTCATGTCATGCGTCACCACAATCGACGTCACTCCCAATTTCTTCTGCATCCGCAGGATCAGGTTATTGATGACGTCCGAATTAATCGGATCCAGCCCCGTCGTGGGCTCGTCGTAAAGAATCACTTTGGGGTCATTGCAAATCGCACGCGCCAGACCGACTCTTTTTTTCATGCCGCCCGACAGTTCGGCTGGCATTAATTCCTGAATGTTCCGCAGGCCGACTAGCGCCAATTTCTCTTCGACTTTTTTGCGGATTTCCGGCTCTGACAGGCGCGTATGTTCATAGAGGGAAAAACCCACATTGCCGCGGACGTTCAGCGAATCAAAAAGGGCCGCGCCCTGAAACAGCATGCCCAGGCGCAGACGGAAGGCATCCAATCCGGAGGCGCCCAACGTCACAATGTCCGTCCCATCCACCAGGATTTGACCGTTATCGGGATCGAGAATCCCCGCAATTAATTTCAAAAGCACACTTTTTCCGACGCCAGAGCGCCCAATAATGACCAGGGTCTCGCCATCGCGGATTTCAAGATTCACGTCATTTAGAACGTGATTGCTGCCAAACCATTTATGCAAGCCATTAATTTTGATCATAGATCTCTTTGATACTAACTTGAATTTGGCACTTTAGCGCTTCGTGTCATCCCTGCATGCTTTTAGCGGGGATCTAAAGTTCGCTGATCTTCGACCTGCTTACTGGCAGGAGCATTCGAGAATGACACAGTGCATCAGCGCCCGTGTTGCCGGGCCTAGAGTTACAACCAGCCGGAAAACTTTCGGCTGGTTCAAAGGGACAAAAATTTATGAATCTTCCTTAGAAAAAATAAAAGATGGCGGTAAAAAGCGCATCCATGGCAATAATCAAAATAAGCGCGCTCACCACGGCCGTCGTGGTCGCTTTTCCCACGCCTTCCGCCCCGCCGTACGATTTGAGGCCATGGTAGCAGCCCACAATAGAAATAATGGCGCCAAACGCAAAGGCTTTGATCAATCCCGTAAAAACGTCCTTAAACATCAAAACCGTAAAGGCGCGTTTGATGTATTGATGCGAATTGATATCCAGCTTAAAGACGGCAATCGCCCATCCGCCCAGCATGCCGACAATGTCCGCGTAAATCGTCAAGACAAAAAGCATGAAAAACGCTGCGATAAAGCGCGGCACCACCAGGTAGCGCACCGGGTCTGTCGCCAGGGCCCGCAGCGCATCGATTTGCTCCGTGACTTTCATAGTACCGATTTCAGCGGCAATCGAAGCCCCCACACGCCCGGCCACCACCATGGCCGTCAGCACGGGCCCCAATTCACGGCACATAGAAAGCGCCACAAGATCACTGGTGAATTGCTGCGCGCCAAAAAGTTTGAGTTGGTAGGCGGATTGCAAGGCCAGCACAATCCCGGTGAAGAGCGCGGTGAGAAAAACCAGCGGCAGCGACGTGAAGCCGATCTTGAACATTTGATCGACGGTCGCCGTCCAGCGCAATTTTGTGCGGAACAGGCAGCGCAGCGTATCGACCAGCAGAAAGCTGATCCCGCCAATTTGGATCGATAAATCAATCCAATAGCTGCCGATATGGGCCAGCGAGCGGCGCACGGACAGGTATTGTTTCAGGCCTTGCATGCGGATCGCGCTCAACTTGTCTTTTCAAATTGAATCAGTTCGCCGCGCAGTTCTGCGTTGACTTTATCGCCTTCCTTGAACTTGCCGGAGAGAATTTCCTCCGCTAGCACGTTTTCCACGTATTTCTGGATCGTGCGGCGCAAAGGCCGGGCCCCAAAGACCGGGTCATAGCCTTTATCAATCAAAAATGTCAAAACCTCCGGACTCAAAACAAGTTCAATCCGTTTTTCTTTTAAGCGGTCTTTGACGTCCTTCAACTCGAACGAAATGATTTGCTCAAGATCATGTCGGTAAAGCGGGTGGAAAACAATAATGTCATCCACGCGGTTGAGGAATTCCGGACGAAATGTTTTTTTGACTTCATCCAGCAGTTTTGTTTTGAGTTTATCGTAATTCAGGTCTTGAACTTCCTGCTGCTTGAAGCCCATGTCCGTCTGCCGGCGGACGAGATCCGCGCCTACGTTTGAGGTCATAATCACAATCGTGTTGCGAAAATCAACCTTACGGCCGAAAGAATCCGTCAGGCGGCCTTCTTCCATCAGTTGCAGCAGAATATTGAAAACGTCGGGATGAGCTTTTTCGATTTCATCAAAAAGCACCACGGAATAGGGCCGCCGGCGCACCTTCTCCGTCAGCTGCCCGCCCTCTTCATACCCCACATAGCCCGGAGGCGCTCCGACCAGGCGCGAAACGTTAAACTTTTCACCGTATTCGCTGCAGTCCACCGTGATCATCGCGTCCCCGTCCCCGAACATAAATTCGGCTAACGCACGGGCAAGCAGGGTTTTACCGACACCGGTCGGGCCCAAAAAAATAAACGTTCCAAGCGGGCGCCGTGGATTGCGCAAGCCGGACCGCGAGCGGCGCACGGCATGCGAAACCGCGCTGATTGCCTCCTGTTGGCCGATGACGCGGCGGTGCAGTTCGTCTTCCATGCGCAGCAGGCGCGCGGTCTCTTTTTCTTCCAGACGGGCCAGCGGCACGCCCGTCCACTTGGAAATCACGTGGGCGATATCTTCATCGCTGACCTGGACTTCAACTTCCGACTTAGACTCTTTCCAGTTTTTCTTCAGCGCCTGCAGATGCTCTTTGGCTTTGCGCTCTTCATCGCGCAGTTTCGCGGCCTTTTCAAAATCCTGGGCCTTAATTGAGGCTTCTTTTTCGCGTTTAAACGATTCAATTTCGCCTTCGATTTTTTTCAGGTCTTTGGGCACAGTCGTGACGGACAAACGGGCCCGTGAAGCCGCTTCGTCAATGATATCAATGGCCTTGTCCGGCAGAAAACGGCCGGAAATGTAGCGTTCGGACAGTTTGACAGCGGCTTCAATAGCTTCGTCTGTGATCTTGACGCGGTGGTGGGCTTCGTATTTGTCGCGCAACCCCTTCAAAATTTGAATGGCTTCTTCCACGTTCGGCGGGTCCACCATGATGGTTTGAAAACGGCGCGCCAGCGCAGAATCTTTTTCAATGTACTTGCGGTATTCATCCAGCGTGGTGGCTCCGATGCACTGAATTTCACCGCGAGCCAAAGCCGGCTTTAGAATATTAGAGGCGTCAATCGCGCCCTCCGCGCCGCCTGCCCCAACGAGCGTGTGCAATTCGTCGATAAAAATCATCACATTTTCTGAACGGCGGATTTCATCCATAACGGCTTTGATACGCTCTTCGAACTGCCCGCGGTATTTGGTGCCGGCCACCATCAGCGCCAGGTCCAGCACCACAATGCGCTTATCCGCCAAAATCTCGGGCACATCGCCTGAGACAATACGCTGGGCCAGGCCTTCGACAATGGCGGTTTTACCCACGCCCGCTTCGCCAAGCAAGACGGGATTGTTTTTCGTACGGCGCGCCAGAATTTGAATGACGCGTTCGATTTCATTTTCACGGTTGACCACGGGATCCAGTTTGCCTTCACGGGCCAAAAGCGACAAGTCGCGGCCGAAAGAATCCAGCGCCGGCGTCTTGGTCTTGCCTTTGCCGCTGACGCCCACTCCCGAACCGCCCCCGCCGCTGCCGCCGCCACCGCTGCCTTGCGGGGGATTCTGGCTGCCCGAGGCGGACGAGCCCAGCAGCTTGATCACTTCCGCACGAACTTTATTGAGATCCAATCCGACGTTCATCAGCACGTGGCTGGCCACGCCTTCGCCTTCTTTAATCAATCCCAGCAACAAGTGTTCGGTGCCGATGTAATTGTGTCCCAGCCGGCGCGCCTCATCCATGGCCAATTCAATCACCTTTTTGGCTTTGGGCGTAAACGGAATGTCCCCGGAAACAATGGTGCTGGGCCCGAACTGGACAAGCTTTTCCACTTCAAGACGGATGGTATCGAGCGAAAGCCCCAGATTTTGCAGGACGGCCGCTGCAACACTCTCCCCCTCTTTAATCAGGCCGAGGAGGATGTGCTCCGTCCCGATGTAGTCGTGGTTAAAACGTTTGGCTTCTTCTTTGGCAAGAATAATGACTTTGCGGGCTCGCTCCGTAAAACGGTCAAACATAAAAACCTACGGTGTTCTTTAAAAAAAAGGACGGCAACCGCCCTTACATGATGACTTTGGACAAGCGTTCACGGATCAAACTGGCACGGGCCGCGTCCCGTTCCGTACTGTCTAAAACTTTTCCGGCTGTTTTTTGCAAATGCGCCGGCTGAATCAGTAAAAAAAGCGTGTTCAATTCCTGCAGCACGACCGCCTTGCCGATAAAGCCCAACTCAGCGCCCAGCATAATCAGCGAAAGCTGGCCCGTGGCCTCCTGCGAGGAAATCATGCGGGCGGATTTCAAAGTGCCCAGGGCGCGCCAGATCTGGTCTTCAAAGCGCAGCTTTTTTTCCTCGCGCATAAACTGGCGCGCATTTTTCTCGTGCTCGACCACCTGCTGGATGACGCATTCAAGATTCTCGATAATTTCTTCCTCCGGCTGTCCCAGCGTAATCTGGTTGGAGAACTGAAAAAAATTGCCGGTCGCCTGCGTGCCTTCGCCGTAAAGCCCGCGTACGGCCAGGTTGAGTTTGCTCAAGGCCTGCAGGACTTTCTGGATTTGCTTGGTCAGCACCAATCCGGGCAGATGCAGCATACAAGATGCGCGCAGGCCTGTCCCTACATTCGTCGGGCAAGCTGTCAAATAGCCAAGTTCCGGTGTAAATGCATACTCCGCCTGTTTTTCAATTTCACTGTCGACTTGATTGAGTACGCGCCAGGCCTCGCGCAGGTTGAAGCCCGGCTGAAACGTTTGCTGCCGCAGATGATCTTCCTCTAAAACCATAATGCTGATCATCTCATCGTCCGTAACGGCCACCGACTGATAGCCTTTTTCAGCCGCATGTTCCCGGCTGATCAAATGCCGCTCCAGTAAAAACTGGCGGTCCAATTCCGCAATCTCATTATAGCGGATGTATTCGCTGTCTTTAAACTGCTGTACGGCCTTGACCGTCGCCGCCATCAGTTCGGCGATCTCTTTCTGCTGACGGCTCGTCAATTTTTCAAGAAAAGGATAACCGGCAAAATTGCGGGCCAGACGCACGCGCGAACTGATCACGACATCGCTCAGAGGGCCGCTGACACGCAGCCACTCCGCCGGTTTTTCCAGATATTTGTCAACTTGACTCATGCTACCTTTTTTTCGGCTTTTTATTTTTTTCCTGAATGATTTTAATCTGGTCGCGCACGGAAGCCGCTTCCTCAAAAGCCTCTTTTTGCACGCATTTTTTGAGTTTTTCCTGCAGGACTTTCATCTCATGCCGGGCTTCGGTTTCAACGGGCATGCGTCCGGGCTTTTTCCCCAAATGCTGCGCCGCGCGCTGGACCCGCCGGATGAGCGGGATGAGATAACGGCTGAATGCTTCATAACACGCCGGGCAGCCTAGCCGGCCGTTCTTCGTGAATTCCTCATAACTCAAACTGCAATCCGGACACACCAGCACTTCCGCTTTGCGCCCGGAAGGTTTTGTCATCGAAACTTCCCCCAGTCCGGCCAGGAGTTCAGCCACGTTAAAATGGGTCTTAAACTCCGTGCCTTTTTCTTCAGCGCACGCTTCGCACAAATGAATTTCCATCATCTGAGCGTTGATGATTTCCGTCAGATGAATCGTGGCTGGATTGGTGCCGCAGACATTACAAACCATAGGCTTAAAATTTGACTCCGTCTTTGACCGTGAGCGCCCGGAAGGCTTTCAAAAGCTGCGCCGTCACGGCACCCGGCTTGCCGCTGCCGATCACACGCCCGTCCAATTTAACCACGGGAATGACCTCTGCAGCGGTGCCTGTCAGAAAAATCTCATCGGCATTGAAAAGATCATGGCGCGTGAGAATCCGCTCTTCCGCTGCAATCTTAAGCGCCGGAGCGATTTCAAGAATGGCCTGCCGCGTAATGCCGCGCAGGGCCCCGACATAGGCCGGCGGCGTCAAAAGGCGCGCTGTTTTCTTGCCGCGGCCGGTCATTTTAACCATAAAAATATTGTCACCGGTGCATTCGGCCACATAACCTTGCGCATTGAGCATCACGGCTTCCATGACACCGCCATTTTTGGCTTCGATTTTGGCGAGAATGTTGTTGAGGTAATTCAGGCTTTTAATCGCCGGATTGACGGCTTCGGGCAGATTGCGGACCGTAGGCACGGTGATAATCGACAAACCTTCCCGGTAGAGCGATTCCGGATAGAGTTTGATCTTGTCCGTGATGATAAAAACCGTGGGTTTTTTGCATAGTCCCGGATCAAGGCCTAAATCGCCCGTGCCGCGCGTCACGACCGCCCGGATATAAGCGTCTTTGAGGCCGTTGCGCCGCAAGGTTTCAAGAACCACTTCCTGCATTTCCATTTTGCTCATGGGAATTTTCAGCATCAGTGTATGCGCGGATTCCCACAACCGGTCCAAATGTTCCTGGAACTTGAAAACATTGCCCTTGTATGCGCGGATCCCTTCGAAAACGCCATCGCCGTACAATAGTCCATGGTCAAAAACCGAGACTTTGGCTTCGCTTTTGGGATACCACTGACCATCCAGATAAACCAGATTTTCCATCGTTTCTCTCTCCTCTAAATTAAAAAATTAAAATCAACCCGATCCTACGATGACTTTTGAGTAAGACGGCCGTCGCCGGGACGTTCCGGACGGACGAGAATGCCGTCCTGCATGCGGTAGACGTGATGATTGCGCCAGGCCAGGGTTTCATCGTGCGTTACGACGACAAATGACAGGCCTTCGTTGCGGTTCAATTCTTCCATCAGCGCGAAAACCGACTCGGCCGTTTCCTGATCCAGATTACCGGTCGGCTCATCGCAAAAGACCACCGACGGCCGGTTGACCAGCGCCCGCGCAATGGCCGTGCGCTGTTTTTCCCCGCCCGAAAGCTGGGCGGGAAAATGATTTTTACGGCTGAGCAGGCTGAAGCGGCTCAAGAGGGTACGTATCCACCCGTGGTCCGGTTTGCCGTACATCATGGCCGGCAGCATGACATTTTCATAGAGCGTCAATTCGGGCAGCAAATGATAAAATTGAAAAACAAAACCCATGCGCTTATTACGCAGCCGGGCGGTCCGCTCCTCGCCGAGCGAAGTCAGATCCTGACCTTCAAAAAGAATTTTTCCCGACGTCGGCCGATCCAGTCCGCCCAGCAGGTGCAGCAGCGTGGATTTGCCGGATCCCGAACGGCCGATGATGAAATGCATCGGGCCGCGCTCAAGTTTAAAACTCACTCCCTTCAAGACCGCGAGGTTTTCCCACTCGGTATGAAATTCTTTATGCACATCCAGGGCTTCGATCAAAATGGCGGATTTACTCATAGCGCAAGGCCGCCACGGGTTCGAGTTTAGCGCCGCGCTGCGCAGGATAAAGCCCCGCGAGCATCGAAATAAACAGTGCGATGATCACGATCAGGCCGACATCCGCCATATTCACTTCTACCGGAATGCGGTCGAAGAAATAAATGTCACTCGGAAAAACCTCAAGGCCGGTCGTATTCTTGATGAAATCGGCGACCGGGTTGAGATTGAGCGCCAGAGCCAATCCGGCGGCCGCGCCTAAAATAACGCCGAAACAGCCCACGGCAAAACCATGGATGACAAAAATATTGCGGATGGCCGCGGACGTAGCGCCGAGCGCGCGCAAAATGCCGATATCACGCGTTTTTTCCATAACGACCATAATAAGCGTCGAGATGATGTTAAACGCAGCCACCATGACAATCAAAGTCAGCAGAATCGTCATGACCGATTTTTCCACTTTGAGCGCTTGAAAAAAGTTTTCATTGCGGTCATACCATGAGCGCACCAAATACCCCGAAGAAAAGGTGCTCTGAACCAGCAGCTGCCAGCGCTGGGCATCGTCCACATGGCGGAAACGCAGGCTGATGCCGCTCACACGCCCTCCCAGCTGATAAAGGTCCTGGGCCTGCCGCAGATCGATCAAGGCGAGACCGGAATCAAAGTCGTTCATGCCCATGCGAAAAATACCGCGCACACGAAATGTGCGAATCGACGCGCTGCCTTTGAGCAGAGCCTCGGCCGCATTGCCTGCCTGCGGCGAAATCAGCTGCACCTGGTCGCCGGCGCGGATATTGAGGTAGGCGGCCAGTGATTCACCGATCAAAACACCACCCTCGCGTTTCTCAATGGTTTTTTTAAAAAAGAAAAAGCGCCGTTTGGTTTCAAACGTAACCGTATCCGCCAAATCCAGCGTCCCCCGGATCAGATTTTTTTGATAAATGGACCAGTCCTCGCGGGCCGCATCCAGGCCTTTGACGACCACGCCGAGCGCATTCTGCTCGGAACGCAGGATCGCCTGGCCTTCCACGTACGGCGCGGCCGAGATCAGGGAATCCATGCCCAGGCCCCGCAAGGTGCGAATGGCACCCTCCGGATCCTCGACCCCGCCGAATTTTTCAAGGCTGAGATGCGGCTGCACGCTGACAATTTTTGTTTTGAGTTCGCGGTCAAACCCGCTCATCACGCCCAGCACCACAATCAGCGCCATCACGCCGATCGCGATCCCCGCGGTTGAAATCAATGAAATCAGGGAAATAAATCCGGACTTGCGGCGGCGCGTCAGGTGCTTCCAGGCCATAAAGGTTTCAAATCTCATGAGCATCCTCTTCCGCAAGGGCAGAATTTTCTTTTTTCTTCTCGGGCCGCATTTGGGGGAACAGTACGACGTCGCGGATCGAGGTCTGGTTGGTGAGAATCATCACCAGGCGGTCGATCCCGATTCCCAGCCCGCCGGCAGGCGGCATGGCATATTCGAGCGCTGTCAGAAAGTCTTCGTCAATTTCTTTATGGTCGCCGATCGCCGCCTTTTGTTCGGCAAAACGGCGGCGCTGATCGTGAGGATCGTTCAACTCTGAAAATGCATTGGCCAGTTCCATGCCGGAAATAAAAAGTTCAAAGCGGTACGTCAACGCCGGATTATCTTCCCGCGCCTTGGCCAGCGGACTCATGCTGGCAGGATAGTCCAGAATAAACGTGGGGTCGGCCAGCGCGGCTTCCACTTTATCGCCGAAAATTTGGTCGAGAATGTCGACGTCAGCGGCACCTGGACCGAACGTATAGCCCAGCCTGCCGGCGGCTTCGCGCGCGCTCATGGTCTGGAAATCCACGCCCGTTTTCTCTTTCAAAGCTTCATAAAACCGGATGCGTTTCCAGGGCCTTCTGAAATGCAGCGTCTTTTCGCCATAAGCAATTTCATCGCGGCCGTGCAGAGCCTGAACCAAACCCGTGATCATTTCTTCCGTGATATCCATCATATCGTGATAATCGGCATAGGCCTGATAAAGTTCAAGCATGGTAAATTCGGGATTATGCCGCGTGGAGACCCCCTCGTTGCGAAAGTTGCGGTTCACCTCATAAACTTTTTCAAATCCCCCGACTAAAAGACGCTTGAGATAAAGTTCCGGAGCCACGCGCAGGTAAAGGTCCATGTCTAAAGTGTTATGGTGCGTCACAAACGGGCGCGCGAGGGCGCCGCCCGGAATGGACTGCATCATGGGTGTTTCCACTTCCATGAAGCCGCGCTGGTCGAGAAAACATCGGATATCGCGCAGGATCCGGCTGCGGAGTTCAAAAGTACGGCGCACATCATCGTTGACGATGAGATCCACGTAGCGCTGGCGGTAACGCGTTTCCACATCTTTGAGCCCATGCCATTTCTCAGGCAGCGACCGCACGATTTTGGACAAAAGTTCAAAGCGCACAATGCGGATCGTGGGCTCGCCGCTTTTGGAAAAGAATAATTCCCCTTCAACCCCAAGAATATCGCCGGCTGTCAGGGATTTAAAATGATTGTAGGTTTCATCCCCCAATTCATCCTTTTTGGCATAAATTTGGATCCGCGCACTCTGGTCTTTTAAGTCGCCGAAAGCGCTTTTTCCCATAACGCGCAGGATCATCAAACGGCCTGCCGCCCGGACCTTGCGGCCCTCCTGAAAAGGCTCCCGGATTGAAGTGATGGATTCAATGGGAAGAAAGCGGGCTCCATAAGGAGATTTTGCGCCGGTCATAAAGCTGTTACCTATTGATTTTTAACAAGTTAAGTGCAAAAAAGAATTATAGTACAGCCCCGTTAGGGGTGTCAATGAGGGCAAAGTCTTATCTTGCCGCGAAAAGACATCCAAGACACAGCCATTTAGCTGTGCTTGGACAGTCACTGCGTTAGACGCAGTGGCAGCTCCGTCAGGAGTGTCAATGAGACATCCAAGACACAGCCATTTAGCTGTGCTTGGA
>JAHFHF010000050.1 GCA_023247055.1 Candidatus Omnitrophota bacterium | reverse complement strand
GATCTGTAGATTCCCGCCTAATGCATGCGGGAATGACAGTTTTGTTAGGCGCTCTTAGAAGGAATTATGAAACCACTTCTTTCAGTATGTTTTGAGGCGGCGCATTTTAGCATATTCAGCAAAATTGATTGAATCGGAACGGGCTTGCCCTAATAATAGCGCCCATGGCGGGCGCACTCTTTTTTGTTTTTCTATTCCTGTTTTGCGAAGGTTATGAATACGGCACCGGCAATCAGACTGTCTTTGTGCCGGTGATCGAATCGCGGATCCAATTTCCACACCTTCAGGCCGATTTTGGTGTCAGCACTCACGCGCTCTACCACCCCTTTTTCAATGAGGCCATGGCAAGGTTAGGAACGCTCATGCCGCTGCCGCTGGTTTTTCTCGTGATGCAAACGGCTTTGCTCGTTTTTTTATATGCCGTGCTGCGTAAATTCAGCGTTTTTTTTCGCCAGTCTGCGGAAGTCTTTTGGCTGGCAGTTTTGTTGATGTTTTTATGGGGCCAGCAGGGAGCAGACGGGAATGTCTTTTGGACCAACCGCCTGGAAGCGCAATACCTGGCTTGGCCTGTCTTGCTGCTTGCGTTTATAAGTTATTTGCGGGGAAACTTCGCGCGCGCCGGTTTATGGCTAGGCCTTGCCTGCTTGGCGCATTTTCAACTGGGCCTGATTGCAGCGGCGGTGCTTTT
Source organism: Candidatus Omnitrophota bacterium (assembly GCA_023247055.1). Classification (GTDB taxonomy): domain Bacteria; phylum Omnitrophota; class Omnitrophia; order Omnitrophales; family Aquincolibacteriaceae; genus JAHFHB01. Next base: position 23,469 of record JAHFHF010000050.1, on the reverse strand, counting down.
CAGTTCTTGTTTTTTTCCGGATCCCCTGCCAAGACGCTCGCGCTGGCTGCACATGACTGCGGGGTTTGCGCTCGTGGGCCTGCCTGTCGTCATTTTTTTCGTCCGTTCTTTTCTTGCCGACAAAGCGCTTTGGGGCCCCGACTTTATGGCCTTTGCGCATATGCGCGCAACGCATCATATGGCCTGGAACAGCCGGCTGGGACTGCTTTTTCTCCTGCTCGGCCTGCTGCCCATGGCGCTCGAAAAAGCGTGGTCCGCCGAATCGCGCCAGGCATTAAAACGCCTGATCCTGCTCCAAAGCCTGATGCTGGTTTTCGGAGCATTGCATTATGCCGATTATTACCTGCAATGGGGATTTTTAGCGCGCCTGCAGTTTTTAAGATTGCTACCGTTTGTCTATGTGAGCGGTGTTTTTTTTACGGCTTGGCTGCTGCTTGAAATTTTGAAATCGGAAAAATTAGTCTTACGGCTTGCAGCCTGTTTTTTGATCTTCGCGGCCGGCCCGCGTCTGATCGGCTTCCGGTCTTTAAGCCAAAATTGGATTTATATCGCCTCCTCATTTTTATCCCTGGCCTTGGTAGGAGTGAAACGGCCTAAGCGGCCGTTGGCTTTGCTTGCAGGGCTAGGTTCTATAGTTCTGCTGACAAAAATACTGGTATGGGTTCCCGGCCAGCGGCCCGTCTTCACGCCGCCGGTTTTAAACTACGATACTTCGCAGACCCGCCGGGATGACTGGGCTAAAATCTGCCGCAGCGCCAGCCATTGGGTCCCTAAAGAGGCACTCGTGCTTACCCCGCCGGACAAGCCGGGCTTTGTATTTTTGTCCAAACGCTGCGCGTTTGTGGAATTTAAATCGGGCGCTAATCATCGCCGGACTTTTAAGGAGTGGCGGTCCCGGCTGGAACTGGCCATGGGCGGACGCAGCTTAAGCCGCTGCTCCGGGACCAGCGCCTGCATGGAATCGATCCGTCGGGGGTATGAAGCGTTAGATGAAGAAAAAATTGCAGCCATCAGCCGTGCTTACGGCATTGGATTTTTTATCAGTTCCGGGCCCGGCACTTACCCGTACGAAAAACTGGCTGCCAGCGGGCCGTTCAACCTTTACCGGCTGCCAAAAATCCCGTCCGTTCCATTTGCTGAATCAAATAGCGCGCCGCTTCTGCATTAAAGCGTTCATTCGGGTGATCGTCGCGCGGATCCAGTTCGTATAACTCCCGGTAATGCGCGCCGCTTGCCGGCTCTTCAAGCCCCTGCCTCAAATCCACAAAGAGCCATTTTTCTTTTTCGCTCTGTTTGACGGCAATCCGGCGCAGCGCCTCCGGACAAACCCCTTCGCTCGAAGGGACGCAGGCCACCACCAGCCGGGCCTGATGCCGCTGCGTCAGCCCGGCCATCCAAGTGAGGATGGCCTCAAGGGTCTCCGCCTGCGCCGGCACGGCGGAGAAAAACTTTTCGTAGATCCGCAGCCGGACTTGTCTTTGCATCTCGTCGAGTTTAAAAGCCGAAAGTGCCGTAAAATGCCGGAAGTCCCAGGGAATGCTTTGTCCTGCGGCTAACGGACGGATATATAAATCCTGCAAAGCATCGCCTAATTTGAAAGCCGCAGCGTTGTCCGCTAAAGGCGGATGAATCTGCAGAGCGGAAGCAGCATCCTGCTTTACAAAAAAGGGCTGAAAACGCATGCCCAGCCAGGAGGGCGCTGTGGCTGAAACCGCCCGTTGATCATGCTGCTCGATGTAGAAATAAATTACGACCGCGGGATTAAGCTGCGGCAGCATTTTTTCCAGCCGCAAAAGGACGGAAACCGGCGAATAAGCGGGCACGCCTAAATTATAAACCGGCAGGTCAAAATGCCGGCCCACTTCTTCGAGCGCTGTCTTTTCAGCGGCAAAACCATGGCCGAACATCACTGAACAGCCGACGCCGGCAATGCCGCCGGACTCACGCGGCCTGTCGTTTTCCACCGGAATGCGCAATCCCAAGTCATCCGTCCTGACTTCGTAGCGCCGCGGCCCGGCGTAGGTCATCACGGCGCGGGAGGACGGTCGAAGCGTGTATCCCAGGCTTTGATCCGCTTGGAACATCGATCCGGCCCAATAAAAACGCAAGGCTTTGAGCTGGGCATGTTCCACAAAATAAAGCCGCGCAGCCCAGAACACCGTGAGGATGGCCGCAAGAAAAAAGACATAGCCGATCCGCGCCCCTATTTTCATGCCGGCACGCGCGAAACATTTTTTTCGGCCACACAAATTAAACTAGCGCCCCACGGAATTTGTCCTTGGCCCAATTGGATGGTTTCGCCGGCCAGAAATCTCAAGGCCAGGCGGCGCAATAAGGGACTGCCGGAAAGATGCTGGGATTTTGGAATAGCATGTGCCTGCGCTGGCCGGGCCCATCCCAGGCGAAAAGGCAGCGCTCTCAGAAAAAAAAGCGCCGGGGGCAGCGGCGAAAAAAAATAACTTGTATACAGCAGGCGAAAGCCGGCTTTTTGCAATACGCGCTCAAGCCCGGCAGCCGTATAACGGCGAAAATGTCCGGCTTCGATATCGAGATGGCTCCATAAAAGGGGCCAGGCCGGAACTGTAAGGTAAAGCCTGCCGTGCGCCTCCAAAGCGTTTGCAGCACAGTTTAAAAAGCCGCTTTCATCCTCGATATGTTCAAGCACGTCAAAAAATCCGATAGCACCGGCCTTAACCGCACCCCACTGCAATTGTTCAAAACGGCCGCAAAGCACATGTGTAACTCCGCGTTCAAGTGCATGGCGGCAGCCTGCAATCCCGGGTTCCAAAAGCAGCGCGGGAATTCCAAGTTCGTAAAGATAGCGCGTCACCAGGCCGTTGCCCCCGCCGACATCCAGAAAAACACCGGCCGGAGGAAAACGGCGCAGCACCGCTTTAAGACAGCGATTGCGGTGTTCAAACCAAAATGACAAATCTTCGATCGCAAAATTCTGCTGCCGGCGCGCTTCCGAATAAGCGACAGCCGCTCCGGCTGGCGCGATCCAAAGCTTCTCTTCCAGGCGCCAGCCTTGCGCAGCCTGCCGGATAAAAGCGTCTATGTCCACAAGCCAAGGTCCAAGGAATATCGTTTCGCCAAGCGGGCATTCCAATCGCGGTAATAAGTGCTCAGATGGTTTTTAAGGAATGGGGATAGCGTTTGAGCTTCCACGTCCGTTTTCCAGAGTATTTTTTCTTGCAATTCCGGGCAATCCGGCACGCCCAGAAAATCAAGCAGGGGGCCAAAAGGCATGCCCTCCTTGAGCCAGTTTTCTTGGATAAGAATGAAAATTTTTTGAAAGCCAAAAACGCGGTCGAAAGGTTCGAGCATCCGGGCATATTCCCCGCGCGCAAGATACGCATAAGGCGAAGCTGACAAGCTCCGGCACGCTTCGTCCGGCAGACGGTCCCGAAAGGTTGAAAAAACTTCTTCCAGCGGACGTGTTTCAAAACCATTGCGGAAGGAAAAAAAGTAATTGGAGACCGCCCGCAGCACCGGATCGCGTAAAATAAAGATCAGTTTCGCTTCCGGCAAACAGGTGTGGATCAATGCCGCGCTAGCCGGAGTTTCAAAATAAGAGACGGTTTTCTCTCCGAGGCACTGCGCCGTGAAGGACGGTGCAAAAAAACGCCTCAAATAGTCTTCTTTAGAATACGCGGCTTTGCCGGGCAAAAAATATTTGGGCTCGGGCACCCACGGCTGGGCCATGGCAATATCAGGGTGCCCTGCGAGAGTCTGGGCCAGAAATGTCGATCCGGATCTTTGCGCACCGGCAATGATAAAGTGCTTAGACGGGATCATGCCGTACGATTTTACGCACGAAATAAGGCTGGGGTTGATTGAGACGCTGGACGAGATAGCGCAGGTATTCACCAAGAATACCCAGCAGAAGAATAATGAACCCGCAGAAAAAAGACAGCAAAACCGCGATGGACGTCCAGCCCGGCACCTGCGCCGCATGCACTAACCCCCGGACCAAAAAAATCCCCCCCAGAACGAAAGAAACCAGAGCCACGCCCGAACCCAAGAGTACCATCATACGCAAAGGCCAGGTCGAATACTGAAACAGCAGACGTCCCACCAGCCCCAGCAATTTCACGAAAGAATAGCGCGACCGCGGCAGGGCGCTCGGCCGGTGCTGAACAAGCACATTGGCGGGACTCCCGGATGCGGCCAATAAAAGACCCGGCAGGTACGGCTTCGGGCCTTCAAGAAGCAGAGCCCGTTCAACGACGGCGCGTTCCGCCAACCGGAAATTGGTCAGCACAAAATCGCGCGGTTTGTTAAAGATACGCTCCTGCAGGCATTGCACCATGCCGGAACCAAGACGGCGAAAAAAAGAATGCCGCTTGGTTTCATAGCGGCCCACCACCAGGTCATGCCCCTCCGCGGCTTTGCAGATCAACTTTTCGATTTCTGACGCCGGATTTTGCAAATCATCATCCAGCATCACAACGGCATCGCCGCGGGCCGCACGCAGGCCGCAGAAAAGCGCCGGATGCTGGCCGAAATTACGCACGAGATCGATGGCGGTCACAAATGGCAGGCGCTTTGCCAGTTTTTCGGCAATCGCCCAGGAACCGTCGCGGCTGCCATCGTTGACCAGGATGATTTCAAAGGAACGTCCGGACGATTGAAAAAAAACGGCCACGTCATCGACAACTTTTTCAAGCGTCGCTGCGGAATTGAAGACCGGAATCACAGCGCTGAAATGAGGGACAGTCATAGCGTGGGATTATAGCAAAAGAGCGTCAAATTGACACTTCCCTGCGCGGATGGCGGAAAGCAAAAAAGGATACCGGCCAGCCGCATTAAGCCCGATATTTATATTGTTTGCCGGCTTGAGGTGAAGTACGATGCGATGCGTATCCGGAAAAACAATGCCCTAACTGGGAAAAAGCTCCGCCCCCAAATGAATTTGGATAAAAAAATCTTCGGTTCAGATACAGCGCTGGATTTTTCGAGCTGTGTTTTCTTCAGTCTCGCATGCACGAGCAATTACCTGCTGTATACCGTCTACCCTCTTTTTTCGTGGGAAGCGCTGAATCTTGCCTGCGCTTTCGGTTTGGTCCTTCTGTCCGTCCTCCTAGTTTTAAAAACCGTCCGCGCGCGCTGGCTTTTTTATGTCTTCCTGATCTGTCTTTTCTTTGATCTGCACTATGGCTTTGCAAACCGGCCGCTGTGGGAATACTGCCCGCGTCCTTACCGGGGCGGCGCAGGTTCTCAATATTTTCTCGCGGGAGTCTCAGGAATTTTTGCTATTCCCCGGACTTTAACATGGTTTTCATCGCAAATGAGGCACATGGCCGTGATGAATCATGTGCTGGCCGCCGCACTCGCCTGCGCCGTGGTCTGGCGCTTTCGAAAATTCATGCCTCGATTTCTGGCCAACGCCCTTGCTCTTTTATTTTTTACGACGCTCATCCGCTTTACGATTGCGCCCGAATCGCTCTTCCGGACAAGCTACGCGGCCAAAGCCGCTGCGGCGCCTAAGGCAGAAGGCGATGTTTTTATTTTCTTTGTCGATGAGCATATCGGCCTCGAAGGTATTCCGTCCTTGGACGGCCTTGGAGAAACGTGGGAAGAAAAATTACGGACGCACTATCAGCAGCGTGGTTTTACCCTTTTCTCCAAAGCTTACAGCAACTATTTCGACACCCACAACTCGATCCCCAGCCTGCTGAATTACACGCTCTTTGACCAAAACACTTACATGACGCGGGTTCGAGAAAACAGGCTGCTGGAATCCTTCCTCCAACAAGACCGGCCGCTGAATATTTATCAAACCAACAGCCTTGATTTTTGCGGGTCTTTTCGCGGCCGCACGGCCCAGTGTTTCCAATACCGTGCAAATGCCGCCGGCAGTCTTGCTCATTCTTCTCTAACCCCGTCGGAAAAAACCCTGTTTCTTGCCGATTCGTTTGTCGCCGCACATCGAAGCGAACTGCTGCAGCGGATCTACCGCGGGATGATGCATAAAGCAGGCCGGCAGCTTCGTACCCAAACAGGGCCTGTTCCGGTCATGCAAGTTTTCGAACAGATCAAAAAGGACGCGCAAACCGCTCCGATCGGCACTGTTTTTTTTGCACACCTGCTTATGCCGCACTATCCCTATGTTTACGATTCGAACTGCCGCTTAAAGCCGCTGCACGCTTGGGAAGACCGTGACGTTGACGGGTTTGGGAACACGCGGGCCGGTTGGAAAAAACGTTACCGGAAGTATGCGGGGCAATCCATTTGCCTTGACCACAAATTTGAGGATTTCTTCAAAACCCTTGATGCGCAGCAGCGCTATGAAAATGCCACGATCGTGATATTCAGCGATCACGGCTCACGGATCACGCTTGCGTCACCGATTGCGCAAAAAGTAAATTCTTTTGTCTGGGATGATTGGATGGCAGGCTTCTCGGCATTGGCCGCCGTTAAACCCGGGCTTCTCCTTAAAGACGCTCCCCTGCTCAAGAACCCTCTGTATGAAAAACGGATCCCTTTGGCAGAACTGCTGAATACTTTGTTTCAATTCAGCCCCGGCAATGACGATCTGAAGAAAAAATTTGAACGGGTCTATCTCCGAAAAAACTGGGAATCGAGCGGTTTTTCCGGCTTTGAATTCCCCGACTCCTAAAGTTCCGGATTCTCACCAAGGCCCGGCATGCCGGAGCCGGCGGTTCCCGCCTATTGATTTTGACGCAGGAATCCTGTTAAGACTGGACGGGCTTAAGGCGGGCAGTTTTTGAGACCACGCGCGGCGGTCCGGTTTTTTTTCGCAGCGGGGACTTTTTTTTATAAAGGCGGATAAGAATGCGCCGGCGCTGCCGGAATAAATAAACGATGCCGCAGGCTGCAATGACGTAAAAAATAAGCGCGGCATATCCTGCCCGGTCATCCCGCGGAAAAATCCAAAGGGCCAGCGCGCAAAAAACGCCCTGAATCAGCCAAACAAGCCCGACAGCGCCCCGGTGAGTAAAGCCCAGGCGCTGGATGCGGTGAGACAAGTGGTCCTTGCCGGCGTAATCAATCCACTGCTTAAAATTTTTAACCTTGTGCTCTTTGATCCGCAGGACTGTGATCAAAAACATGTCCATCACCGGAACGCCCAGGATTAAAAGCGGCACCGCCACGGTAATGGCCAGGTGCTTTGACCACTCCGCCATCACGGCAAGGCTGGCAAGCGTAAAACCCAAAAAGGTTGCGCCCGAATCTCCCATAAAAACGTGGGCCCGGCGCAAATTATGAAACAGAAACCCCCCGCAGGCGCCGATCAAAGCGGCGGCAAGGTACCCCAGCCAAAACTGGTGTGTGGCCGCCGCTAACGTCAGAATAGCGGCGCTTGAAATCATGACGAGGCCTGTGGCCAAACCATCCATATTATCGAGAAAATTCACGGCGTTCGTGATGCCGATGATGCCCAGGGCCGTAAAAAAACCGTTCAAAACCGGATTTTCGAAGACATCCAGCATAACACCGTATTTAAACATCATGATGGAAAGCGTCAGAACCTGAATCAACAAACGCACTTTGGCTTTGAGTTTGAACAAATCGTCCCAAAGGCCGGTCGCAAAAATGATGGTCGAACCCACCAGTACGCCCTTAAGTTTTTCACTCAAGTCCATCTGCCATAAGGCGCCGATGACAAAGGCCAGATAAATGGCAATACCACCGACCCGGGGAACGGGATGCGCATGAATGCCGTGGGCTTTAGGGTGATCCAACAATCCAAAGCGGAAGGCTGCCAAACGAATGAGTGGAGTCACAAGAAAAGCAAGGGCAAAGGCAATCAGAAGGATGTTTTGGTAGCGATACATGCGAAGGGGCATGCTACAAGAGCGGGGCGGAAAAATCAAGCCCAAGAGGCAGTCATGAGGGATGAGTCTTAAGTGGTGAGAAGTGAGAACAGAAATCTTGGGAAAAATTGCTTTTTTTACACGGCACTGCCTGCTGTTGACTCAATGCTTTTTACTCCAGACTCATCCCTCACGACTCAAGACTTCTCTAACAACTCTGCTCACACTGGCTTTGGTTAAATCCGGAAAAATAGGCAGGGAGCAGGCGTCGCGCATAGCACGCACGGTTTTGGGAAAGCGGGAATCCGCTAAATTCAGAGTGCGGTGAAGGGGCTGGAAAACCGGGCTTTTAGCTTCAATTCCCTTTTGATTCAGCCCGCGGATCAGCCGGCCGGCGCCGCCGGAAACTTGAAGCACATACCGGAAATACACGGAATCGCGTTCGGGGGAAGTCGCCGGCAAGATAAACGATTCATCATCGCACGCGGAGATTCCCGCCAAAAGCGCGCGGGAATGACAAAGATTTCTTGTCATCCCCGAATGTTTTTGTCGGGGATCTAAAAGTTTGTCATACATTGCTGCAATTTTCAGGCGCGAACGCACAAAAGCGGGCAGTTTTTTGAGTTGCTCAATTCCGAGCGCCGCCTGCAAATCGCTCATTTTGAAATTCATCCGGAAGGCATAATTTTTTTTCTTGTCGTAGTCGCGCATGTCGCGCAGCGCGTCCGCCAGCTTCGGCGAATCCGTTACAAGCATGCCGCCCTCGCCCGTCGTCATCATTTTCGTCGCATAAAATGAGAAAATACTGACCTCGCCGAAACTGCCCACCGGCTTGCCGAAGGCTTCTGCGCCTAAAGCCTGCGTGCCGTCTTCAATGACCGGCAGGCCCAATTTCAAAATCGCTTTCATGTCCGCGGCCCGTCCAAAAAGATGCGGCACGATCACGGCACCGGTTTTTTTTCTCAGGTTTTTTTTCAAGCTGGCTGCGGATAAATTCATATCCTCCGCCTCGATATCAGCAAGCAGCGGACGGACCCCGCAAAATTCCGCTGCGTGCAAAAGCGCCGCACAAGTATAACTGGGCATCGCCGCATGCTCTCCCGCGCGGACATTCAGGGCTTTAAGCGCCATCACAAGCGCCGCGGTGCCGGAACTGACGGCGGTGCCGTAACGGCGGCCGGTCTGGCGCGCAAAGGCTTTTTCAAACGCCTCCACGCGTGGACCGGACGCCAGATAGAGCGAGTCGATCGCTTGAGCGCATGCTTTTTTTTCTTCGTTTCCCAGCGATGGCCGCGAATGCGGGATCATTTTCATTTTTTTTGTTCCTGAGGGGACAGTCCCTGACGGGAGCGGGGACAGTCCCCGCCCAGGGTTCCCATTAAAATATCTAATGAGTGAGAGCCGCAATTCAGCAGAAGATCTAAAATGGAAAGTTCCGGAATAAACCCTTTTTCCGGAAAAAGCTGGGGATATTCCGGCGCCTTGAATTCCTGCACAGCCAGCGAAATACCGGCGCGCTCAAAGAGTTCAGGCTGAAGGTATTGACCCGCGGCAAAAGCGCCGGTAAGGTAGGCGGTACCGCTTGCGGCTTTGCATAAATTGACCAGCCGTTCCGAAGCATCCCCGGGAACGGTCAACTCACTGCCGTAAAGGACCGGCACGGAAACGCCCAGCGCCTTCAAAAAATAATCCAGCATGAACCGGTTGAGGTCATTGAGTTTTTCCCACTTACGCTTTGCATAAACCTCGCTCAAAAAAGGCTCATGTTCGCAAAAGAACGGGGCCTTGCGGTAGCTGTTTTGAATCGAGCCCCAATGCTTGCGCTGCCAGGCTTGTTTGCCGTCGATTAGAACCTGATCCAGATTTTGGGCAAATTGATGCAGGACAGGCACCGTCAAAACCAGGCGGCCTTGCGGGGTCTTAATGCTGTTGCGATTCTGAAATCCGTTTTTATTGAACTGGATATTATCAAGGACGATAAAGACATCCGCCGAGGCCAGTTTGTGCATATAACGCAGCCAGGGCAGATAGTGCAATTGATGGATCGCAATGAGCATAGTCGTAAATAGTCGTTAGTCTTCAGTCGTGAGTCGTGAGTAAAAAACACAATGCAAGGTACAGGCATGCTTGTACCCTGCATTGAAAACGAAGTTTGTTTACTCGAGTTTGGCATTTTTCAGGAATTCCTTCTTCCCCCTTGGGGGAGAGGGAAAAGTGCCAAACTCAAGTTTGTTTAGTTGTTTTGTCTCCCATTTTTTCACGCTTACGTTTTTTGCGTTTACTCAAGACTCACGACTGAAGACTGACGACTAAACCAAAAACCGATGGCACATGAAAGCTTCGGCGGCATCCACGGAGACCTCGCGGCCGCGCACCTTGGCCAGCCATTCGACGTTTTCCAGCGAACAGTGGTGGACGCCGGAGCGCACCTGCGATTTATAGCAAGCGAGCGATTCCATCTTTTTTTCAAGGTATTTGCCGCTGATATTCACATAAAAATTTGCGTGAAAACGTTCATGCTGCAGTGACCAGGAAATGGCGGGGTATTCACAGGCCAGTACGAGTTTTTGAAAAGGTTTCACCGCCGGATCGCTGGGCCGGCAGGCGGTCCAGCCGGCGCGGAATACGGCTTCATGGTCCTGATTGTATGAAATAGCCGGCAGGATGATGATCGATGGCTTGACTTTATCGATGGCCAGCCGTGCCTTGCTCTCAAAAAGATTGATCAAATCTTTCATAGGCATCATGTCGAGTTTGAGATGAATATTGGCATCGTTGAAAAGCAATTCATAGTCATCGACGCCAAGGACTTTCATGGAATTCTCGAACTCTTCCTGGCGGGTCCGGCCGGAAACAAAAGCGTTGGCGCCCTTGTTGTAATGCTGCAAATCGGCGGCGGAAACGGCAATAACGTAAACTTTGGAGCCTTCGGCTTTTAAGCGGGCAATTGTGCCGGAACAGCCGAAGGCTTCGTCGTCGGGATGCGGGGCAATCACAAGACAGGTTTGTTTTCCAAAGGTTTCAAGCACAGCAGCCTCCTTGATGAAAGGGTCAAAGGGGTTATATTAGCCCGAAGCCAGGGGCTTTTCAACCGCCCCCTCCGTTTGAATTCCAACGGCTCTAGGCAGTACGGACATTTTCTCAAGCCATTTCTGAAGAGCTTTTGCAATCACAGCATGCCCAGCAGGATTAAAATGCAATGGATCCCCCGTCAAATAGGACGGATTTGCAGCTGGCTGCAGCACGGGCAAAAGATCTAAATATGGAATTTTTTCCTGCTCAAGAAAGAAACGAATGCGTTGCTGCGGGCCTGAAGGACAAATACCGCGCACTTGATCTTCTGTCGGAAGAAGGATCACGCCAAAGAAAACCCCCTGGCTTCCGGCAAGTTCTTTGATCCGCCGGATCCAGACTGCCGTTTCCGGCCAGGCGGGCGTTTCATAGCTTTTGATCATCTCAAGCATAGGGCCGCTGCAGGCCGTGGAACGCACCGGTTCTTTTTCAAAATCCGCCCGATAACGCTCCGGTTCACGCCGGTTACGAATCGACTGCATCGCGCGCTGGCTGATAAAAACTCCAAAATGAAAATGCCGTAAGAGCCGTTTTAGCGGATCGGGTAGTTTTTCAAAAAACCTGATCTCCGTGTCGTTGAGCGCATACCCCAACAGAAGAATCTGCGGCTGTAAAGGCAGTACTTTCCATTTCGCCAGCGCCCAATGCTGCCGGGTGTTGGTCGCATCCATCCCAAAATTAACGACACGCGCCCGGAAGCCGGATTGTTGCAGTAAATTTTCAAGCTGCTGCCCGTAAGTTTGTTCGTAGCCGACATTCGTCGCCGCTGTGACACTGTCTCCAAGAATAGCAATTCGAAGGTCCTTGTCTGTCCAGGCATCCCATGGGCCGGTGGTACGGTCGCGAAACCCGCGCTCGTTTACACGAAGCGCACGGGGGCCGGGCGGCTTGCCCCATTCCGCATTACTGCCTCCGGGTGTAAATTCCCAACCCAGATCCGGCAGCGATGAGGGCCGGTAAAGCGGTTTTTTGACGTGAATATCGAGGCGGTAACTTGCTTCAACGGCTAGAAGAACGAACAAGCAGGAAAAAAAGAGAGGGATTATTTTTTTCATGCCTTAAGGATGCTTTGATAGAGCACCTCTATTTTCCCAACCATCTGAGACTCGGTGAATCCGGCCGTGACGTGCTCCTTTAAATTTTTTCCAAGTTTGAGGGCTAAAAGCGTGTCCTGGAGAATCTGCAGGGATGCTTGCGCAAGCGCGGCAGGATCTTTGGGCGGCACGAGCAGCCCGGTTTTTCCGCCGATCACCAGATCCGGGATGCCGCCCACACGTGAGGCAGCCACCGGCCGCGAAAGCAAGCCTGCTTCCACAATCACCCTTCCCATGCCCTCATTGAGCGACGGCACGACCACGGCATCCATGATTGAAAAATAAAGCGCCGTCTGTTTTTGATCGCCTGTCCAGGTCACATGCTCAGCCAATCCAAGCTGACGGACTTCTTCTTCCAGGGATTGGCGCAGGCGGCCGGCGCCGACCATTAAAAAATGCGTTTTGGGAACCGTTTTTAAAATGTCCGGCATCGCGCGGACAAAATAGACCGGCCCCTTGATGCTCTCAAGCCGGCCGACAAATCCGGCGATTAGGGTGCCGGGCGGAATACCCAGGCGGCGGCGCAATTCCAATTTTTGCGCTGCGGACGGCTCCTGAAAACGTGTTTCATCCACGCCGCTCGGGATAACGCACCACTGCGAAGCGCTGCCGACGTAAAAATTCACATGCTCCCGTTTTTCACTTTCCGTGAGCGCAATCAGCCGGTCCGTTACGCGGGCAAGCCGGCGCTCCAAAAAAAGAAAAAACCGTTCGGTGGCGCGTGAAAAATAACTGTGAAAAATATGGCCGTGCGGCGTATGCACGATGTGCGGCGACCCCGCCAGCCAGGCGGCCAAGCGGCCCAAGAGTCCGCCTTTGGACATGTGCGTATGCACGAGGTCAAAACGGCCGCGTTTGACCAGCCAAAAAAGTTTCCAGAAAGCCAGCGTATCTTTAATCACATCAATCTCTCGTCCTAATTCAGGCAGCAGCACGATTTCATGGCCTTCGCGCAGGGCTTGCGAAAGAATTTCACCCTCCGGTCCCCACGCGGGACCTGTGACCAGCACAGCTTGATACCCTTTTGCACGCAGTCCACGTATCGTGGCCAGCGTATTTTCCTGCGCTCCCCCGCGCGTCATGCGCGTGATGATGTGCAAGATCCTGAAGGTCGAAGGTGGAAGGTCGAAGGTGGAAGGAAAAGCTGAATTTGGTTCATCGGCTATCAAGTCTTTATTTTTTGCAAGATCCCCTGACATGCGTATTTTTTTGCAATGTTTATTTCTCTTCCACCTTCCACCTTCCACCTTCCACCTTTTTTTTAATTCTGTTCGCTGCTCCCTCGTTGGCCATGAGAAATACGAAGCGCCTTCCTCAGGCTGAGGCATCATTTCAAGAGTGCCGGCCTGAAGTTTTTCGAGCGTCTCGAGCATGAGGGCCGTCCCAACCCACGAGGCTTTTCGTGCCAGCGACGTCTCATCATCCCAGGCCGTCACGGTTATTTTGGCCTGGGCGGCAAGCCGGCCGCGATCGATTTCAGGCACCGCCTCATGCACGCTGACGCCGATTTCTTTTTCGCCGTGATAAAGCGCCCAAAAAATAGCATCCAGGCCTGCATACTTGGGCAGAGCTGAAGAGTGCACATTGAAGAATCCCTGGCGCGCGCACGCCAGGACGGCCGGGCCAATTTTGCGTGTATTGGTAAGTATTCCGACGTCCGGAGTTTCCGCCCGCAAATGCCCCAGGGCGGCGGGGCCATTATGGCTGTCGACTTCAACTAACCGCAGAGGATAAGCCAGCGCGAGTTCTTCGATGGAAAGATAGGCTGGGCTTTTAAATTTTTGCCCGAAAAGCTTCCGCGCGCAAAAATGAGTTTTGATCCATAAAAGTTCCATGACTCGCTGCCTGAGAAACGCAAAACCGTGGCGACGAACTAGCGCTAAAGGTGCCAGGCACCTTGAAAAACAGGTGCCTGGCACCTGGCTGCCAGCTTGCCCGCCGTGTGTTTGGAGGGGTACCGCGCTCTGTTCAGAGGTGCGCTTTTGCTGCAGCAATTTGCGGCGGTTTTCTACCAGGATGAGCGGCTCATAGCCGGCTGAGACAAGGCGCCAGGCCATCAGGGCTCCGGACGGGCGGCCCGAGCGGGTCAGTAAAACAATTTTGAGTTTCAAGGCAGGTCTTCCCCCAGCAAAAGCCTATAAGCACGCCGCACGTAAGCGTCCCAATGAAAGCGGGTGCGCAGGCGCTCAAGTCCGCTTTGGCCGAGCTGGCGGGCATAATCCGGCCGGGAAAGCAGTGTTTCCATTTTAAGCGCGATATCCTCGGGCGAATGCGGATCAGCGAGCAGGCCGCTCACGCCATCCTGCAGAGCTTCGGCGATCCCGCCGGAACGCCCGCCAATGCCGGGTTTTCCAAAAGCATTGGCTTCGAGAAAAACAATCCCGAACCCCTCGATATGGCCGCTGGATTCGATTTCGCGGCTGGGCATAATCAGAAACTCACAAGCATTATAAAAATCACGCAGTTCGTCATCTTGCAGGCGGCCCAGCAGACGCACATGCTGCTCAAGACCCAGAGTTTGCACCATTTCTTTCAGCCGGTTTTCAAAATCCCCTTTGCCGGAAATGCAGTAAAGGACATCCGGATATTTTTCGACAAGCGTTTTAAGCGCGCGCAAGACCTGGTCGTGGCCTTTGCGTTCAACGAGACGTCCGACGGACAGAATGACACGGCGGCCGGACAGCCCATACTTTGTGAGGGTCTCCGGCCGGGCCTCGCCGGGCTGATAACGCTCCAAATCCACGGCTGGATAAAGCGTTTCGGTTTTTTCAGACGCGACGCCGAACACCACAAGCCGTTTACGCACCTCTTCACTGCAGCAAATGACTTTTTCAGCCTGCGCATACATGGACAGATACCATTTCCTGAGAAATTGGGAAGTACGGACTTTTTCAAATTCATAACCATAGGCAAAAAGCACGTAACGCAGCCGCAGCGGATACGAAAGCAGCCAAGCCAGCGCACCGCCGTAAGCGATATTGAGTGCGAAAACATGCCGGATACCCCGTGTCAAAATCATCCAGAACATGGCCGCTGCAAAGGGCAGCATGCGCGCATAGCCCCAGCTATAACCAGGCACGCGCACGGCCCGGTAGTGATACTTGCGGTCCAGAGAGCGGTCGCCTTCGTCGCAGGGTCCCAACACATGCACCTGGGGCCGGCGCTCTGAAATTTTACGGGCCAGTTCGCCGGCGATCGTGCTGACGCCGTCAGTATGCGGAGGAAAATCAACGCTGGCTAAAAGGACCGGCGGAAATTTTTTCTGCTGACGCGGGGCCATGCGCAGGAAAAGCCGGTCCAGCCCGCGGATGGCTAAACGCACAGGCGTCCAATGAAAAATCTTAAGCAGATCGAGTGCGCCGTTCAGTTTCGCACGCAAGGTAAAAAACGTGTCTGTGGCCTCTACACTGATGCGCCGCAGTGCATAACGGTCAGCGCCGGCATTATTTTTGCCAAAAATGGCAGAAAAAGCGGCCGCATAACCCGCCTCCTGCACCAGGGCGACGGCCCGGCTGTCAAAATCCTGGGCAGTCCCATAGGGATAAGAAAAAAACCGCACGGGACTTTGCGTTTCCCGCTCAATGCGCGCTTTGGAGCGGATGATTTCGATTTTTAATTCTTCCGGTCCCAAGGTCCCAAGCCGGCTGTGGCTTTCGCCGTGCGAACCCAGCGAAATACCGCCTTGGGCCATTTCGCGCGCTTGGTCCCAAGTCAAAAGCTTGCCGGGGTATTGCGCCTGAGCATGCCCGAAATGGGTGGTCTCACGGTCCTGCCCGGCGAGCAAAAAAATGGCCGCCGGAATTTGCAGTTCCCGCAAAACTGGAAAAGCGTAAATGTAGTTGTCTTCATACCCATCATCAAAAGTAATGGCAACGAGCGATTTTCTTCCCCTTGTCATTCTGAGGCTGGAGGCTGAAGGATCTCGAGATTCAGTATCCTTTCCGCCACTAAGGCTTCGGACGGATCTGCCGCACACTTTTGGGGACGCTTCGCTTAGGATGACAAGACTCTCTTCGACCGGAACTACTTCAAAGTTGTCTTTCAAAAACTGCATTTGTTTCTTAAAAGCTTCTGCGGAAACGCTCATCTCGCCGGGCACTCCCGCCGTGACACTGTGATAAAGCAGAATACTTACGGAAGGTCGTTTTTGAAAGAGCCGGCTCCAGAGCGGCAGTCCCAGAACATACCCTAAGACAGCCAGTCCGTGCAGGCAAAGAAACTTCATGCGCATCCGCCGTGCCAGCGCTCTCTCCAGTGAATTATTTTTACTCCCCTCCGGAGGCGCATCTGGCAGCGGGTTCTTTCGCGCCAAAACCAGAAGATTCGTTCCCGTAAGCCAGCGCCCCCCTGAAAGCCAGGCCATAAATTTTACAGCTGTCCAAAAAGAAGCCCTTGTAAAACGCATCAGGCTTGAAGAGGACATGAGGTCATAGGACTCCCCGTCCGTCGGCATACCGTTGGTGAGCTGTTGGATTTCAAAGCCCGAAGATTGAAGAAACCGCCGCAGTACTGCCGGATTAAAATTTGAACGCAGAAAAATAGCGGGGTCTTTTTTTAATCCTGCAAACCGCCACAGCGGCCGGAATGTCTGATAAAGACGGTGGAGAACCAAATGCACCGCGGCATTCGGCGTACGGATGACAAGCAAGCCTCCCGGCCGCAGCCATTGCTGCAGTCCGGCGATGCTTTTCTGGGGATCCGGCAGGCAGTCCAGGACATTCCACAGTGTGATCACATCAAAAAAGCCGTTCTCAAAGACCGCTTCCTCCGCCGTCCCGCAAAACACGCGCTGCCCGAAAGTCCGGCGCGCTTCCGCGCAGGCTTCCAATGAAGGCTCAAGTCCCCAGCCTTCCCATCCCGCACATTCGGCAGCGCGTAAAAAATCGCCGAAGCCGGAGCCGACGTCGAGCAAGCGTCCGTTTTGACGGGCCCCTTCGATTTGTTTTAAAACATCCGGATAAAGCCGTTCGCGGGCTTTACGGATTTTTTCTTCCAAGGCCTTGAGTTCTGCGTAATAATTTTTTTCATAAAACACACGGCTGGCCGAAAGGCTGGGCGGCGGATTTTGAAAAAGAAATCCACATGCGCGGCAGAGCGAAAACAGGCCGTCTTTCCACTCCGCGGCCCGAAAACGAAGCCGGGTGCCGCCGCACAGCGGACAGGCCGTGATCCCGCGAGTCTCTTGTGAAAGCACCGGCGCCTGCGTCTCAGACATGCGTCACCGCCGGCGTCTGGCGTATTTTAATTTTGTTCAGCATCGTTAAAAACTCCGGCACACGCAAAAGCCAAAGGCCTGCGCTGTAGACAAGGCCCAGTGCCAATCCTCCCCCCAAGATCTGGGCCATCAAAAAACCCGGGGGAATATTCAACCAATCCGGCACTTCGATACGGTTCAGCCATACCCCGGCAGCCGCTAAGGGGAAAGCGGCCAGCCACAGCTGAGCGGTAAAAAGAAAAAGTTTTTTCCATTCGCCGGCAATGCCGCAAATCCGGAAGCAGAGCGGAAAGAAAAAAATAAAATTTACCGCCAGCGCGGCCGAAAAACCCCAGGCAATGCCCTCATAATCCCACCAACTCGAAAAATAATAACAAATGCTGTAGGAAAGAACCGCCCGCAGTACGCTCAGCCAAAAGGCGGACCGGAAAGCCCGCATCGCAATAAGCGATTGGGACGCAAAAAGGTCCGCATACAGCACAAACAGACTCCAGCCAAACCCGGTCAATGCGTGGGCAATGCGCCTCGTCCCTTCCGGATCAATGCCGCCTCCGCTGAAAAAAATCACAGCGATGGGCTTGGCAAAAACCGACAGCAGGATGCCTGCCGGTACAAGCAGGACAAACGATGCACGCAGCGTACTGAAAAAAGTCATGGCCGCGCTTCCGGAAGAATCTTCATGCGCCTGCTTCACCAGAAAAGGGAAAATAGACAAAAGCACCGTACGGCTGACCAGCCCCATCGGCACCGTCGTCAGAGACTGAGCAATATTCAAGGCAGAAATCGTCCCCTGCCACATGCCGGAACCGAATCGCGTCAACACCAAAAGCGGCGCCTGCTGGAAGATACAGACTGCGGCCAGCGGAATAAGTCCTATCAGGCAGGGCCGCAGCAACTCCGCCTGAAAAACAGGTTTGGGCCAAAACCCCTGCCGCCGGAAATAAAACGTCATTTGTGTCAAAAAAGCCAGCAGGGAACCTAGCACCACGCCCCAGGCCGCGCCGTAAATGCCCCAGATTTTCCAGCTTAAAAGAGTGACTGCGATCATTCCTGCCGTATCGACAAATCCCGACGAAGCTGCCACGAGGTAGTGGCAATGATAGCTGTTCAGAGATTGAAAAAAAGTGCAGAGACTGATAAAGAGCAGGACCAGCGTCATGATACGGAAAAGCGGCAGCGCCAGCAGCATCTTGTGCGGCTTAAATCCCGGCACCAGCTGCATCATGATGGGACCAGAAAAAATATTCATCAGAATGATCAAACCCAGGCAAAGCCCCGCAAAAATAAAAAACATTTGCTCCACCAAGCGGCGCTCTCCCTCGTCGCCCAGACGCGCGCGGATCGCCGCAAAAGCCGGCAAAAAAGCCAGGAAGATTGCGCCTTCAAAAAAAACCGCCAGAAAATACGGCATATACGATGCCGCAAAAAAAGCATCGGCCGTATCGCCCACGCCGAAAAGCCGGCCGATCAGAATTTTTTTGACAAAATTCAGCAGCTTGGCGCTCAAAAGAAAAATAAAAATGATGACCGAATAGCGGGCCATGGAAACTTTTTTAGAAGAACCCGCCGTCATGCCGTCTCCCGGCTATTCAGCCATCCGAAGACCGTCCCCGTCAAAAACCACCAGGGAATGGCGGCTTTGGAAACCGTCAGACTGACGCATGAAAAATTGTGAATGAGGAAAGCCGCCCAAGCTGTAAGCCAGGCCGCGGCCGCCAGACCCTGCAGACTTTGTTTGGCGGATTCACGGGCCGCATAAACAGCCGGAACAAAAAGCAGGAGCAGCAGCGCGCCGAAACCCAAAACTCCCGTTTCAGTAAGGACCATGACATACTGGGATTCATAAAAAAGCCGGTGCCGCGCGCCCAGGCCGGCCCCCCCCAGCCAGAATTGATCAAAATTCCAAAAGCAGCGCCCCCAGACATCCAGGTTGCCGGCCCAAGAGGAATGAAACGGATCCACAGCGGTCATCACTTCCCCCAGGTCGGAGAGACGCTCAGCCAGCCGCGTGGGCAATACAAACCCGGCGCAGATCAAAAGGCAGGCCAGAAAAATCCAGCGGCGGCGCGAAATACCGGGCACAAAAAAAAGAAAAGCATACGCCCCGGCAAACGCAAAGTAGCTTTTGCGCGAAAACGTCCCAATGAACGGAAAAAAAACAAAAAGAATAGCAGCGAGCAAAATCCAAGACACAACCGCCCCCTCACCCTGCCCTCTCCCAAAGGGAGAGGGAAAACCGGTCGATCCCAGGGAAAACACAGCGGGTTGACCCGCAATGCTTCCTCTTCCAACAGGAACGCTAAAAGCGGCCGGTGCGAGGGAGCAAGCACCATGCTGAATTCTCCCTCTCCCCTGTGGGGAGAGGGTCGGGGTGAGGGGCTGACGCAGATAGAGGCAAGAAAAGAAAGCAAGCCAGACGGCGAACAGGCCGCCGATGTGATTCGCATCGCCGTGAAAGGGTGGCCGTTCGTACAGACGGTAATAGTTGGGATAAGCGGCTGATGAGAGCGGATAAAAATGCTCAAAATAACCGTAAGCCGCAGCCGCCAGGCCCAGCCAGAAAAATCCTTTGAGAAAAAACTGCGCGGTCTGCGGCCTCTGGCTGAGCCGCGCCGTCAACGCAAAAACCAAGAAATACTCAAACCATTTTATGAGATATAACAGGCTGACGAGCGGTTTATCCAGCGTCCGCGCCGTCAAACCGCTGACCACGGAGACCGCTGCGAAAATTAAAAAAAGCAAGAAGGCGGATTCTATCCGGAACACGGGCCCTGAAGCCACGGCTCCGGAGGAGCGTGCCCAAAAAAGAAGGCTAAGGACGATTAAAAGCAGATCTTCGGCTTTGAGATCAAGGCTGTAGTGCCCCGCGAGGCCTCCCAAGGAAAGTCTTGGAATAAAAACGGCCGCCCAGACCAGCGCCAGGCAGAGGCCGGCGAGAAGCTTAGGCCTTGTCCAAGCTTCCGTGACGGCCGGGGCATCGTCCGCAGGGAACGGTTTCAAACCGTTCCCTGCAGTCTTGAATAAACTTTGACAGGCCCGCCGCAATCCGCTTGCTTCCAAAGATGCATGATCCGTCAGAACCGCGCGGAAAAAATCCGCAAAACGGCTTGTGCGAAGCTGGCATTGCAAAAAAAATAAATTCACCGGGCATCCCTTTTCATATCAGAATTTTTTCATCGAGCAGCCGGATCTCCGCAATGCGGCCTTCCAGCAAAAAGTCATCGTTGATCAAAACAATTTTTCCGCCGCGCACCAGTGTGTACTTGCCGTAACGCAGCAGCCCGGAAGACTCGCGGGTCAAAAGCACTTTGACCTTGATCCGGCGAACCGCCCGTTCTCCCAAATTCTCGCGGCCCACCGCGAGAATTTTCCAATCCACGCTGCCATAGATATTCTTGGATTCAAGCCCCTCAGGGATTTTGTCTGCCAGCCAGTCCAAGTCGCCGTCAAGGATGAACTCTACTTCGGCATAACCCGAAACGCCTTCCCGCAGAATCAAATTGGAAAAAGATATGGGCTTGACGAATGTAAAATAAACCACAGCGCCCGTAAGCAGCACGAAAAGCGCTAAAAAAATATCCAGCAAATTAAACTTAAACCGCGCCATAAATAAACCTCCTAAAAGAGTACAGAGAACAGAAAACAAAGATGGGTACCCGAACTCAACTCGATGTCATTTTCCAAAGCATGCTCGTAATTTCACGGCCTTGTTTCCGAAAAATAATCCAGCCCTCTTCGGCGATCAAACGCTGACGTTTCATCACATTGAACACAGAGAGACACTCTCTCATAGAATCCAGCGCAATGCTAAAATAGCGTTTCTTTTCGCGGTCCGATTTTTTGCCGTTTCCTTCGGCAATATTATTCGCTACTGACATGGCCGCGCGCAGGAGATTTGACCCCACAGCAATTTTGTAGTCCTAAGGCATTCGCTTATACACCTCAAAAACGCCGCCGATGAAGACAAGAGTTTTTTGATAAACAGCCAGCTTCTCAAAATCAAACAAGAATACTTCTGTGCCCATGGCTTTCTATCCTTTGTACTCTGCTTCTTGCCCTCTGTTTTCTGTACTCTGCCCTCTGTTCTCTGTGCTCTCTTGCCCTCTCCTCCCCCACATTTCGAGCATGACGAGCGCATACAGGTGCGCGCCATATTGCCGGCGGCCGGCGCGGTGTTCGGCCAGCATCTTCTCAACCATTTCGCGGCGAAAATAGCGCTGGGTCAGATGGGGTTCCCGCAGCAGCATCTTCTCGGCCAGCGGGTAGAGGTCTTCACGGAACCAACGGTGGATTGGAATCGAGAAGCCCTGTTTGCGCTGCTTTAAAATCACCGGCGGCAGCAACGGTTCCATCGTTTTTTTGAGAATGTATTTCGTCGTACGTCCTTTGAATTTCAACGCGGAAGGAATACGCGCGGCAAGTTCCACAACTTTATGGTCCAAAAGCGGCACGCGCACTTCAAGCGAATGGGCCATACTCATGCGGTCGACCTTGGTCAAAAGATCATCCGGCAGGTAAACGGTGGAATCGAGATAGAGCAGCCGGCTGACGGTATCCAAATGCCGCGCCTTGATTTCTTGCTCTGCGAGCACGCTGCGCGGCTGGACATGGCCCCAAACTTCCGGACGGCAGAGTTCTTTGAGCGTCCAGGGCTGGAAACAGCGAACGCGGCGTGAAAAGCTTTCGAGCGGCGCCGCATGCGCATCAAAAAGAAAACGCCGGAGCGTTTCCAGTTTTGCTCCACCGGACAGGGGGGCGTAGTCTTTACTGAGCAGCAAGGATTCCGCCGATCGCCGCAAAGCCAGCGGAAGCGCGCGGTACTTTTCCAGCCAAATTTCTTTCTGCGTCCAGCCGTAGCCGCCAAAAAGTTCGTCACCCCCGTCGCCCGACAAAGCCACGGTGACCTCGCGCCGCGCAAACTGTGAAACCAGATAAGTCGGAATGGCTGAAGAATCGGCAAAGGGCTCATCAAAACCCGCTGCGATTTCCGGCAGAAGCGCGGCAGCGTCCGGTTTGACGAATTGCTCATGATGATCGCTCCGGATGAAATTTGCGGCCTTACGGGCATACGCTAATTCGTTGTAACGCGGATCGCCAAAACCCATCGAATACGTTTTAAGAGGAACACCGCCGCCGCGGCTCAAAAGCGCGCAGACCGTACTCGAATCCATACCGCCGCTTAAGAAAGCCCCCAGCGGGACATCACTGATTTTGTGAAGATGCACCGACTCTTCCAGCGCGCTTAAAATGCGTCCGGCCCATTTTTTTTCGGAAACACCGTTTTCGATGTTGTATTCAATATCCCAATAATGCCGCAATTCCATCTTTCCGGCTTGCCAGCGCAAGAGATGCCCCGGCGGCAGTTTAAAAACGTTCTCATAAATCGTCAGGGGCGCCGGAATGTAAAGATAGGACAAATAATCGTGCAAGGCGGCCATGGAAAGCGGCCGGCTGATGCCGGGATGTTCGAGGACGGCTTTGATTTCAGAGCCGAAGATCAGCTTTCCGTCCTGGAACGCGTAATGCAGGGGCTTGATGCCCAAGCGGTCGCGGTAAAGCAGGAGCGTCTGTTTTTTTTCGTCCCACAGCGCGATCGCAAACATGCCGCGCAATTCGCGCACGAAGTCTTCGCCCTGCTCTTCATAGAGATGCACGATAACTTCCGTATCGGTCTTGCTTTTAAAGCGGTGGCCGCGCGCTTCCAGACTGCGCCGTAATTCCTTGAAATTATAAATTTCACCGTTGAAAACCGTCCAGACCGTGCCGGTTTCATTCGCGATCGGTTGATGACCGCCTTCAAGATCAATCACCTTAAGCCTGCGCATGGCAAGACCTATGGAGCCCTGGAGGTAATAGCCTTCATCATCGGGCCCGCGGTGGACCAGCCGATGATTCATGCGCCGCAGCAATTCCCCATCGGGCGCTCCGGCTGCGTTTGGATAAACCATCCCTGTAATTCCGCACATAGGCTATTTTGTCATTCCCGCAATTGAATGCTGCTTCTACGGAGTCAGCAAATCCTGATAAAATCGCTCATATTCATCGATCATGCGTTCCAGCGTAAAATCCATTTCGATTTTCTGCCGTGCCGCGCGTCCCAGTTCCTGACGTAGCCCGGGATGTTCCAACAATTCCAGAATGACGCCGGCCGCAGCCGCGGGGTCGCGGAAAGGGACCAGCCGCCCCTGCAAGCCATCGGTGATAATTTCCGGCACCCCGCCTGCCGGCGTTGAAACCACGGCGAGCGCCATAGCCATGGCTTCCAGCACCACGTTAGGCAGTCCTTCCCAAAGCGAAACAAAAACAA
>JAHFHF010000049.1 GCA_023247055.1 Candidatus Omnitrophota bacterium | reverse complement strand
ATAGATGACCTTGCGGGAAAGCCGTTCGGCGTGCTTGCTCATGAGATTTGACCTTTCATATAGGCTCTTTTCCGCGGAGCCGGCAGCCGCTCGATCGCATAGCGCAGCATCGTCCTCGGCATGGCACGGCAGTGTTTCTTTAAAAAAATTTCCAGCACCACGCTGTCGCGTTTACCCGTCTCGCGCAGCATCCACCCACAGGCTTTATGAATCAGATCGTGGGAATCACCCATTAATTTTTCGGCAAGCGCCGTGGTATCCTTAAAGCGGCCGGCCCGGATAAAGTCCAAAGTCGCAACAATCGCAATGCGCCGGCGCCACAAATTGCGCGAACGCGCCAGCCGGTAAAGCCGGCTTTTGCTGCGTCCGCGCAAATAAGCCCCGACGATTTTGTCGGCGGACAGGTCGACTAGGTCCCAATTGTTGACGCGCTCCGCGTGTTTCAGATAAAAGCGGAAAATTTTTCCGCGTTCCGTTTCGTTCCCGCCCTGAAACTGAAACACCAGAATCATCAATCCGGCCAGCCGCTCTTCATGCACGGGTGAATGCATCAATTTGCGGATCTCCGGAAAATCCAAACCGGCATACTTCCGCGCCACCAGGCGCGACTGAGGGACGGTCACACCCAGAAAAAGATCACCTTCCCCGTACTGGCCCGGCCCTGTTTTAAAAAAGCTTTGCAGAATTTTCTTTTTTTGAGGATCGGCGAGCCCTTTCAATTCACGGCTGACTAAGGCTGCTGTCGGCATAGAACGTCATTATACGTCTCAAGCCCCGGAGCTTCCCAGTGCCTTTTTCGCGGCCGCGCTGCCTGCCGCATGACCGCTGGCCCAGGCCCACTGAAAATTAAATCCGCCGATGCGTCCGTCCACATCTAAAATTTCACCGGCAAAAAAAAGCCCGGGAGCTTTTTTGGATTCAAGCGTATGCGCATCGACACTCGCAAGGTCCACGCCTCCGGCTGTGACTTCCGCCTTGGCGTAGCCGGACGTGCCGCTCGCCGCCAGCGGGCTTTGCAGCACCGCGCGGATCAAGGCTTCGCGCTGCACACGCGCTAACTGGTTGAGCGTGCCAGGCTCCGGAATGCCGGCCCGGCGCGTCAGAACTTCGGCCAACCGCTCAGGCAAAAGGCCTGCCAGCCAGCGTTTGACCGAACGCGCGGGATAAGCCGCCCTATCGGCCATGATTTTTTCGCGCAGCCCATTTTCATGCTGTTGGGGCAGGAAAACCGCCCGGATTTCCGGTTTGGCATCCGGCGTACTTCCGCGCAGCCAATGCCGGCTGATATTGAGCGCCGCCGGCCCGCTGAATCCTTGATGCGTAAAGAGAAACGAATCGGTAAAGTCGATTTGTTTTTTTCCGCCCTCCCATAATTCCAAACGGCAGTCGAGCGTTAAACCGCTCAAAGATTTCCAGTCCGGGTCTGAAGTCAAAAGCGGCGTCAGCGCGGGCGAGGTTTCCACGCGTTCATGCCCGAATTTTTTTGCAAGGGAGTATCCCGTGCCGTCGCTCCCGGTCGTGGGATAGGAAAGACCGCCCGTGCATAAAATCAAAGTTCTGGCTAAATAGGTTTTCCCGTTTCCGGCCGCTGCGAAAATGCCGTTCTCCTGCCGCACTTCTGAAATCTTGCAGCCCGTGACCAGCTCTACCTTCAGACGCAAGGCTTCACTCACCAGCGCATCGAGCACGGTCTTGGCCGAATGCGTGTCCGGAAAATATTTGCCCGTTTCTTCGAGCACAAGCCGCACGCCGAGCTCATGGAAAAATTGCAGCGTCTGTGCGGGCGTAAATCCGCTCAGAATATTGCGCACGGTGCGCGGGGTCTGGCTGAAAAAATCGGAAGGCAGGACTTTGAAGTGCGTCACATTGCAGCGCGTCCCGCCCGACATGAGGATTTTGGCGCCGATCATGTCTCGGCCATCCAGAAGAAGGACCGAAACCGGACCGGTCCGTGCCGCGGCAATGGCGGCAGCGAGGCCGGCCGCACCTGCGCCTATCACCGCAACATCATAGCGGGCCGGCATGAGGCAGTTAAACTTCGATCAAACCTGAGGAAGACGGTGAAGCCGCGCTGGCCCGCTCTGAAGACTCGGCGGACTCCGCCTTGTCCTTTTTCCAAATCAGCGCTTCGAGGCTGGAAGGTTCGAATAGCTTGGGCTGAAGATCTTCTTTATCGGCTGGCGGCGGCGCAGAAGTCGTTTCTGCCGGCACGAGGTCATAACCATAACTTTGTTCAAAAATGAGTTTGCCTTCGCTGTCATATTTGGTGCGCCGGATTTTGCGCCCGTCTTTGAAAACGTCGATGAAATTAATTTCGCCATTTTCATAATACGTAATGGCCGGGCCGTCCGGCTGGCCGTTTTTCATAACCCAACGGGTTTTGAGCGCGCCGCTCAAGTAGTAAGTTTCGACCTCGCCGTTCTGGGTGCGCGCCAAAACCATCTCGGCATATTCTTTACGCACAATGTAAGGCAGTTCCCGGAAATGCAGGGAGTCCAGCAGATAGCGGCCGCTTTCGGCATCTTCGATGTAAACACGCCGGACCCTCGAAGTCAGTTCCTGCTGGGCCTGCGGCGCGAGATGAAGATTGGCG
Organism: Candidatus Omnitrophota bacterium; assembly: GCA_023247055.1. Classification (GTDB taxonomy): domain Bacteria; phylum Omnitrophota; class Omnitrophia; order Omnitrophales; family Aquincolibacteriaceae; genus JAHFHB01. The sequence continues at coordinate 21,777 of JAHFHF010000049.1, read as the reverse complement.
GTCACGTACTGCAGATTGACGTAAAATTTATCGATCAGTTCTTGCTGTTTCATCTGACCGTGTTTCTGTTTGACGTAATCGGTAATGGATGTCTTGACGGAGTCTTTAACGGTCTTGGCCACTTCACCGGTCTTCTGAGTCATCTCCCAGAGCGCCCAGCCCAGCTTGCTTTCGGCGGACGACTCCTGGCGTTCGGACCAGGCCGGCAGCGCCGCTTCAAGCGGATCGCGGACAGGATACGCGCTGGCAGGCGGCAGAGATCGTCCGGGATTTCCCAAAAAACCTGCCAGCGGGTCGCTGCCGGAACTGCTGCGGCTGTCCGCCTGGCCTTGGCCGGCGTTTTGAATGGGTTCCGTGCGCACGTATTGAACGAAGGAAAACAAACTAATCATGAAAAACATCAGAAAAAAGAATTGGAATTTGCGCATAAAACCGCCTTTGGCCGCACCTGAAGATTGTGAGTATTATCGGCAGGAAAAGTGGAAGGGTTAACTCCCAATACTGTTCAGTTAACGAAAGGTGCCAGTTTTTGATATGCGAAAATCAACCCTTTTTAAATCATTAACGCTCATTATGATTCAAGAATCATCAGATGATTCCCTTAACTGAACAAGTATTGTCCTTAATCCTCCCCCGGAGAACACGGGTGGAAGAAATAGAGACGAATTCTACATTTTCTCCCCCCGTGCTTTTCGGGGGGAGTTAGAGGGGGGGAACGTTCTTTAAATTATTTGGGTTTTTGATGCAGAAGACTGTAAATAGGCAGCCCCAGCATAAGCAGCATGGCCCCTAAAAGGGCGGCTCGAGGTTCATTGACAATCGTGGTGATGAAAAGCGTGAAGGCAAAGGCCGTGAAGAAAACCGGCACAAAAGGGTAACCCGGCATGCGGAACGATCCGTCGCCTTTGTGTTTGCGCCGCAGAATAAACACACTGGCCCCAGCCAGCGTAAAGAAAAACCATTTGGCAAACCCGGTAAAAAATAGCAATTCTTCAAAATTACCCCAAAGAATCAGCAGAATGGCCCATCCGCCGTTGACCAGAAAAGCCTGCACCGGTGTGCCAAGTGTGTTGTGAACACGTCCTAACCAGGAAAGCCGGGTCGAATCCTGGGCCACGGCAAAAGGAATCCGGGCGCCGGTCAAAATGTAGGAGTTTAAAGCGCCGCTGGCTGAAATCAAAACAGCGGCGCTGATCAAAAGGCGTCCCGGATTGCCAAAAAGCGCATAAAAAATTTCGGAAGCAATCGACTTGGTCTCACGCATCGCTCCGGGTGTCAACACCGACAAATAGGCGATATTGATTAAAACATAAAGACTGGTAATGATGACAATGCTGGTGATCAGCGAGATAGGCAGGGCTTTACGGGTGTCTTTAAACTCGCCGGACATAAACGTGCTTTCATTCCAGCCGCCATACCCCCACAGCACCGGAATCAGCGCGGGCGCAAGATAAAACCAATGATCGCGCACGGGCGCAGCCGTCTGGGCCGCGGATAAAATCAACCCTTCTCTTTTTAGCAGGAGAATCGTACTGCTGATACCGAGCAAGGTCAGGACTTTAAGCACGCTCAAAACATTTTGTACGCGGGTGCCGTAATGCAGCCCGCAGATATTCAGCAGCGTAAAAGCGGCAATGGCCGCGATGGCGATGGCTTTTTCAGTTTCAGGCCCGAACGAAATAAAATTTTTGAGATACGCCGCAAAGACATAGGCGATACCGGCCAGAGAGCCCGCGCGCAGCACGGCAAATTCCATCCAGCCGAAAAGAAAACTGACACGCGGGCCGTAGGCTTCGCGCAAATAAACGTAGGTGCCGCCGGTGCGCGGAAAAAGCGACGAAAGTTCGGCATAGCAAAGGACGCCTGTCAGCGAAATGACTCCGCCCAATACCCAGGCCGTGAGCATCCATTCGGGCGAATGGACGTATTTGGCCACTTCCGCAGGCACGCGGAAAATACCCACGCCGATCACAATTCCGATATTGATTGCGACGGAATCCCAAAAACCAAGCTGGCGCTTGAGAGAGGCGGACATATTTTCCCTTTCTGGAAATCGAATTGGCAGGAGCCAGGCATGCCGGGCTCCTACAGAAAAATCCTAACGGCTCTTAACCTTTCACAAGAATCAATCGATATAAGCAGCATGGACACGCGCTTTCTTCCCAATCCTTTTCGTCCGGACTTCAACTCCCTGGCATTCTTCCGCATCCTGGCTGCCCTCTGCTTTATCGGCAATTTCAGCGTTGTCTCGACCGGAGCAGCGGCCATTTTCGGACCTTTCGCCGTCTCAGCTACCCATGGAGTCTGGGCCGCGCTGATGCTGGGTTCGGCCCTGATGATCCTTGCCGGATACCGCACGCGTTTTTTCTGCCTGCTGATTTGGCTGGGCCTTTCCGTTCCGGCTTGGCTGGACCCTTCGGCCATGCATCCGGCCTTGATCTGGCGCAGCTTATTTTTTTGGTGCCTGTTCCTGCCGCTGGGCGTCCATTATTCGGCCGATGAGGCACTTGATCTCGACGAATCTCATGAGAAAAGCCCCGCTATTTCGGCAGCAACCATTGGCTTCGCCTGCCACTTTGTCCTGCTGCTATTCTGGGCTCCGCGTCCGCTTCTGCTTGTCTGGGCAGCAGCCTTTCTGCCTGGAGAAATCTGGCCCCGGTTGAAACCTTTCTTTGTTTCCACGGAACCCTCTCGAATTTTTTATGACGGCACCTGCGGTTTCTGCAAACGCATGACGTCGCTGCTGCGGACTTTTTTATTTTTACCGGAAGGGTCTATGCGGCCGGCCCAGGAAATGCCGGAAATTGCGGCCCAGATGGAGCGCGAAAATTCCTGGGTCGTTGTGGATGCCCGCGGGCGCATGCACACCAAGTTTGATGCTTTTCTGACGCTCCTGCCGCATGTGCATCTTTTTGCACCGCTGGCTGTCCTGCTTCGTGTGCAGCCGCTTGAAGCGTGGGGTACTCGGGCTTATGAGCATGTCAGCAATCATCGCGGCGGTTATTCGCGCATCACAAGCTGGCTTTCGTGGCGGCCCCTCGATCTTGCACTGACACGCGGACAAACCATCCTGGCCACAGCCGGCCTGATCATTTTGGCGGGCATGATTGTTTTGCCCGGCGCAGGGTTGATCCGTTTTGCGGCCGCACTACTGGGTTTTATTTAAGCTCCTTCACATTTGCCCTTGCAAAAAATTCAAAATGACTTCTGCGGCGTGGAATAACGGATCACGGCCGGGTCTTTCAATAGGCGGGACAAAATCGTTGCTTCTTCATATCCCAGCCGGGCATAGCGCCGGCCAATGGCGTTATTATTAAAATCCATTTTGTGCTGCGCCTGCGTACTGGCAATGACCGGGTCGACTTCATGCGCATTCGTCACTTCCTGTGCAAAAGCTTCCCCAAATTCGCGCGTCAAAAGATAACTCCATAACACGTGCCGGTAGGCATCTTTGGGGACCGCTTTGTTCTGTTTGCCCGCCCGGTAAGCCGTGGTACGCGCGTAATTCCGGATTTTAAGCAGCTGCGGGGCCAACACCGGCCGCCGTGAAAGGATCCGGATCTCTTCACCCGTCAGCCCCTCTTCAAGCACGGCCGAAATAGTCAGCAAATCAGCATTCGGAATCCGCAAAAAAGTCAGGCCCGCCTGCCGCCCTGAAAGAATGCCCGCTTCAATCGGAATGCCATGAATTTCAAAAAAAGCCGTGGCCTGAAAGTCAAGCGCCAGCCGCGTTTCTCCTTTGCGCATCAGGTCCCTCAATTCGTGAAACAAGACACCCTCTTCGCGCCGCGCCATGCGGCGGTTCCAAAACGCATACGTAAGTGGCAGGCGCAGAGTTCCGCGATCGATTCTTTCGGCGGTCCCGGTTTTCTCTTCGAACGTATCGGTCACAATGCCCGAGACCATGCGGATGCCCCGGGCACGGAGTTCAAAAGAGGCTGGCAGGGCTGTCCAGACAAGTTCGAGTTTGCGGATAGTAACCGCGAAAGAACGCTCGCGGGCAAAGCTTCCACCCGGCTGGACTTCCACATTGGCGCGGATATTTTCCCAGCGCAGCGCATTTAAAGCCGCGAATCCGCCGCAGCGGAAACTCACATCGTGCAGGCGCACGCCATGGCCGGCCGCTTCTTGACGGACATAGCCGGACGCGTACTCCGTTGCCCGGAACTGGACCCAGGCCAACGCCGCATGACCGAGTAAAAATGCTGCGAAAAATAAAATAATTTTTGATTTCATACGGAAATGAGGAGGAATTATAACGCGGTAAAACGCAGATCGAAAGCGGGGATTTGAGGCAAGACTCTAGGAGGCGTGTTTCAACCTCGTTATGGCATCGCCCGTGGGCAAAACGATAACTTCGGTGAGCAAATCTTGTTCATCCTTCAGGACGGCAATGTGTTCATGCTGCTGTTCTTGCATGATAATCCATTGACGGATCAAATTTTCTACGCGGTTTTCTGTTTTTCGGGTCATGGGGTTCTCCCGGGTTAATTAAGTTACTAAACGACGAACTACCCAGTAATTGCATAGATCATGCCAAAATTATAGGCCGTCTGAAAAAACACTCAACTTAGATCATCAACTAACATGGGTAAACTTTTATTTGCATTGTAAAGCGATGATATGCTAGACTTCAAATATTCGAAGACTGGCTTTCTACAATCAAGGAGGATGTCATGTTCAAAAAAGTCATTTTTACCGTTTCGTTTCTAGCCGTTGTCGGCGCCGCCGCGTGGTCCGCCCACATCGTTACAAGCCCGGAAGCCATACCGCCACAGGATTTTGTGGCCCAAGCCCGTTCCTTGATGGAACAGGGCCAAAAAGACCAGGCCATGAGCATGCTGCAAAACTCTCTGAAGAGCGGTGCCAAAAATCAGAGCGTGCATCTGCTTTTAGGAGAATTATTTTTAGAGAAAGGCGATTTGGCGCAGGCCCAGGCGCATTATGGCGAAGCTTTGAAACTGGATGCAAAGAATGCCAAGGCCTATATCGGTTTGGGTCTGGTCGATATCAAACAGCAGAACATCAATGGAGCGATCCAGAAATTTACGCTCGCGATGAAAGCCGATCCGGCGTCTGCGGACCCCGCTTATCACATGGGCAATTTAGCTTTGGGTTCGGGAAAACCCGACGTGGCCATGAATTTTTATCAAAAGGCATTGCAGCTTGATCCGACGCACAATCCGACTCTGACCGTCGTGGCTCAGATGAATGAACTCATGAAGAAAAACATGGGCGCCAAGGGGCAAAACTAATTTCTAACTGTTTGCTGGCTTTTTTTACTCCCTCTTCCTTGACTGGGAGAAGGAGCAAATCTTTTGACTTAACGCTGCGCACTTACGACTTACCGCTCAACTTATCCATCTCCGTCTGCAGCTTAAACCAGGCTTTTTCCGTGTCTTCAATTTGGATCACGACCGCTTTAAGCTTTTGGTTGCGCTCTTTGGAATAATGCAGCGGGTTTTGTTCCATTTCTTTGACGAGTTTATCTTTTTCATTGTTGTAGTGTTTGATGCGGCCTTCCAGTTTATCCATCTGCTTCTTAAGCTTCGCAGCTTCTGTTTTGGCCGAAGCCGCTTTGGCCGCGGCAGCCTCAGCTTCTTTTTTTTCAGCATCCTGTTCTTTTTTGGCGGATTGGGCCGGCACATTTTCGGCCGCATCCATGTCCGCATGGCCGGTCGATTCACGCGCCTGGCGTTCTAAGAAATCCACGTATTCCTCATACGAGCCGGGATAGCGCGTAATACGCCCGTTTTTAACGTCGATAATCGACGTGGCGATTAAATTGACAAACGTGCGGTCATGGCTAATAAAGAAGACCGTGCCCGCGAACTCTTTCAACGCGTGTGCCAGCGACTCCACAGTCTCGAAATCCAAATGGTTCGTGGGTTCGTCCAAAAGCAGCACGTGAAATCCCGAAAGCAAAAGACCGGCCAGCACAAGCCGCGCACGTTCGCCGCCGCTCAAAACCCCCACTTTCTTGCGCACGTCGGTGCCTTGAAACAAAAAACATCCGGCCATGTTCAGAATGTCCTGGGTCGTCACGCCGCGGGCCGCTTGGCGGGTCAAACAATCAATGACTTCTTCACGGGCGTCCAGCCCGGTAAAAACATGCTGGGCATAATAGGCAATCTGCAGGCCCGCGCCCCATTGCCAGCTGCCGCTGCGGGCCGGCAAATCATTGACGAGCGTCCGCATAAAAGTCGTTTTACCCTGGCCGTTATCGCCAAGAATCGCGATGCGTTCGCCGCGTTCGATTTCTAAATTGATGCCGGCAGCGACTTTCTTGTCCGGATAACCGACCTCGAGATCTTTGGTCAAAACCGCAATGCCGCCTTTGCGTTCCACCTGAGGAATGCGGATACGCACAGACGGAAGTTCCGTCCCGATTTCAATCGTAGTCAGCTTCTGCATCTGTTTTAGTTTGGATTGGGCGCGCGAGGCCGTCGAAGCGCGCGCGCGAAAACGGTCGACGAACTCCTGAAGCTGCTCGCGTTTTTTCTCCACCGCTTTGTTGTGCGCCGCCTTGTGCCGCTCGGATTCGGCTTTGAATTCGAAATACTGTTCGATGTCGCCGGGATAAAGCGCCAGGCGTCCGTTTTCGACTTCCAGCGTATGATCGCAGGTGCGTTTTAAAAATTCACGGTCATGCGAAACCACGAGGAAGCCGCCCTGAAAATCGAGCAGGAAATTTTCGAGCAGGATCAGCGTGCTCAAGTCCAGGTAGTTCGTCGGTTCGTCCAGCACCAGAAAATTGGGGTTTTTAATCAGCATGGCCGTGAGTTTTACACGCGTCCTAAAACCGCCGGCCAGTTCGCCCAGAGTCGCGTACAATTTATCTTCTTTGATTTGAAAACGTCCGGCCATTTCCGCGCAGCGCCAGCCTTCTTCGCCCGTATAGCGTTCCAAAAAATCCTGCACGGTTTCCTCAAGCTTGTAAGGGTCGTGCTGCTCGAGATAACTGAGACGCAATTCGCTGCTGCGCGTAATCACGCCCGCGTCCGCTTCTTCCTGGCCCGTGATAATCCTGAGCAGGGTCGATTTACCCGCGCCGTTCCTGCCGATCACGCCGATTTTTTGGCCGCGCGAAAAAGCGGCCGTGGCGTCGTCTAAAATCATGCGGGCGCCGTAACTTTTTTGTATGCCGCGAATCTGAAGCATGCTGCTCATAAAATGGTTTTATCCTCGAGTTATACGCAGGGGCCGGCCGCGACCGGCCCTACTATTTCCGTTGAATGAATTTAAGCGATGCGGAATTGATGCAGTAACGCTTGCCGGTGGGCGGCGGGCCGTCGTCAAAGACGTGGCCGAGGTGCGCATCGCAGCGCGCGCATAAAACTTCGACGCGCTGCATGCCGTGGCTGGAATCTTTTTTTTCGCGGATATGCCCCGGTTCGGCGGGCGCAAAATAGCTGGGCCAGCCCGTCCCGGAATCAAATTTAGTGCCCGACTGAAACAAGTCGAGCCCGCAGCAGACACACTGATAAAGACCGGATTCTTTATGATTCCAGTAACAGCCGCTAAAAGCCCTTTCCGTGCCATGCTCGCGTGTCACGGCATACTGCTCCGGCGAAAGTTCTTTTTTCCACTCCTCGCCGGCTTTTTTGATCTTTTCCATGTCTTATATTGTAATACAAGAAAGTCACAAAGTCACAGAGTCAAAAAGTCATAAAACTTCTCGTGATTTTGCAGCTTTTGACCTTCTCTTACCTGCTTGTGACTTTTTGACCTTGTGACCTTTCACTAACTGTCCGATAATAGATTTATGATTTCTCATCGCAAACTCATTCTCTTGTCTCTCACTTTACTGCTCTTCTGCGGCTTTACCCTGCCCTCGTTTCATGAACTGGAACGCCGCGGCTTTGAATCGCTTTTAAACACGACTCTGCGCGATTATTTCGCAGGCACGCTCAAAGTCGATGAAGCCCGGATTGGCCGCGATTTACGACTGCATCTTTCAGGTCTGCGCGGTGAAATGGTCACGCGCGAGCGGCCGGTCGCTATCGAACTGGCCCGTATCGATTCTATTGAACCGCTTCCCCGCATACTGCTCTTAAAACCCGTCCACTTTGATTTTGCCGGCCTGCGGCCTATTTCTTCGCCGCTGCAGGGTGTCTCCGGCAAAGCGAGGGTCAAGCCGGGTTGGAAATGGGCCTTTGAATTAGCGGCCGACATTGAAAGCCTGGGGCTGGAAGACATCATTTGGGTCAATCCTGACAGCCTGGCGGGTTCCACGGGCCGGATGACCGGCGTGCTGGAGATCAAGGCCGACTACACCGGGCACTCTGAGTTTACGATGGATCTCGCCGTCCCTGATCCGGGCGGCAATCTCCAAGCCCGTTTCTTCGAGGTCGTGACGCCTTACTTGCCCAAAAAATCGAGCAAGAAAAAAACCACGGCCTTAGCTGAAACGCATGAAGTCATCGGCTATAAGCAGGCTTCCCTGTCCGCCAAGCTGGAAAACGACGACCAGGTGAAAATGCTTCTCCGCATCCTGATTCCGGACTATAATTTAAATCTCAACCTGAATTTGCTCGTCAAAGTCGATGAGAAAAATGCTTTTTTAAAACTGTTTGAATTAATGGGCATCCTTCAAGAACAAAAGACCCGATGAAAAACTTCTTCATGCTCTTGCTATCTGGGATTTTATTGGCGGGCTGTACGGTCAAAGCCGTCGGCGATCCCAACCGCCCCATCACCATTAATGCCAACGTCGTCATTGATATCCGCGGCTTGAAGCAGACGGCCACCAACATCGAAGACATGGTCGCCAAGGGAGGCTGATATGAAACGTTTCCTGTTTTCTATTCTTTTTTGTTTTTCAGTACTCACGCCGGTATTGCATGCTGCCGCGTACGACATCAAAGAAATGACGCCTGCCGTGCAAAACGCACTCTCAGGCCGGCAAGGCCGCTATGATGAGTTGAAGCTGTTGAAAGCCCAGGGGACTGTCGGAGAAAATAATCAGGGCTATGTCGAAGCGCTCAGCGGGGATGGGTCTGCCGTTGCTGCAGAAAACGCAGACCGGCGTGTGATTTATTCAGCGATTGTCGAACAGAATGGTCTTGGCGGCCAAGGTCTGGCCCAAGTGCAGAAAGTTTTTGCCGAAGTCCAGCGCGACAAGGCTTCTTCCGGGGAATCCATCCAGCTTCCTTCCGGCGAGTGGACTAAAAAACAGTGATGAGTGACTAGTGACCAGTGATTGGTGATTAGTGACCGGTGACTGGAGAGTTCGGAATTACTTCAACCACCATATGGTCACTGGTTCCCGATCACTCATTTAAAAAATTTTCATCGAACAATGTTCCCCGCCCCAAAATTCCCGCAGGGTCCAACTGCTTCTTTAGCTCTGCCATTTCATGAATCGCTTTTGCCCCAAACATTTTTTCTAAAAAAGCCGTTTTAAGCTTCCCCACCCCATGCTCCGCCGCAACTGTTCCTCCATACGCTAAAGCCTTATCGACCAGTTCTTCGTAAAGTGTCCAGGCCTTGGCATGTTCTTCCGGGCTGCGCGGCAGAATATTCAAATGCAGATGGCAGTCGGCCATGTGCCCAAATGAAACGCTGTAAAGCCCGAGTTCTTTGACCCGTTTTTTTTCATACCACAGCATTTCATGGAAATGCGCATCCGGCACGGCATAGTCGGTCCCTACTTTAGTCTGGTTGTGCGTTTTTAAAAACGCTTTTACTTTGAGCGGAATTTCATGACGAAAGGCGCGGAACTTGAGTTCCTCTTCCGGCGTATCGCCGAACCAAAAATCTTCCAGCGAAGCGCCGTGTTTTTCCATCAAGCAACTCCACTGGTCAAGCAGCATATCCTGCGTTTCTGTCTGGCACTCTTGTTCGAGATAAATGGCCGCGCGGCTGTCCGCCGGAATCGACGGATATTGCGCCCGCACTAAATCGAGTGAGGCCCCATCCATGTATTCAAACGAACGTGCCTGCATCCGCGCATCGTTGCGCGAAAGCCGGTTAGCATGGCTCTGCTTTTTGGCATCCGCCGCAAAATTCCAGGCCTCCTCTTCGGAGGAAAAGAAAACCACAAAACTCAAAATAACCTGCGGTAAAGGAATCAGATTCAACTCCATGGCCGTCACCACGCCCAGCGTGCCTTCGGACCCGATAAACAAATCCACGGCATCCATCCCGGGTTTTACAAAATAGCCCGCCGAATGTTTAATCGGGGGCATGCTGTAATCCGGCAGACGCAATTTTAAAATCTCTTGGGCCCCGCTGGGTTTGACCACCGGAAGTTCGAGCCGGCGGCCGGCTGAAGCTAAAAATTGCCCACGCCAAAGATCCAGCAAATCACCGTTGGCCAGCACCATCCGCAGCCTGCGGACGTGATCGCGGGTCACGCCGTATTTAAAAGCATGCGAGCCCGACGCATTGGTCGCAACATTGCCGCCTAAAAAAGATAACAGTGACGTGGGATCCGAGGGATAAAGCAGTCCGGCTTGAAATGCAGCGGCTTGCAGGTCTTTAAGCGCAGTGCCTGCTCCTGCAAAGGCTGACGCAAACGCACCCGTTCCCCGGGGCCGGATTTCAAATTTGTTCAAACGGTGCATGGCCAGCACCCAGCCGCCGGCAGGCACGCGTCCGCCCGTAAGGCCCGTGCCGCAGCCCGAAACCGTTACGGACGTTTTGTGAGCATGGCACTCCTGTAAAAATTCGACGATTTCTTTTTCGTTTTCAGGAAAGGCAACGCCTTCCGCATGGCCGCGGAAGTTAGAAGCGTCGGTCAGGAAGGGATCGATTTCAGAAGGCTGGGTCAGTCTTTGCATTTCAAACGCGTGGATTCCATCAGGCCATCCGCCTGAGGCGGCAAAAAACCCGCATAGCCATGATGGCGTTCGGCCAGTTCCAGCACACTGAAAGCTTCACCGTCGCGCAATTCAGGCGCTGTAAAAATCTGACGCAGGTCCGTTCCCCGGCCTCCGACGATTTTACCGGCAAACGCCACGCCCTGTTTTTCGAGGAAATAAATGGCCTGATCAATGTCATCGACCTGAATGGCCACATGGTGCAGCACCTGGTCGCCGTATTTTTTGACCCAGTCCGGAATCAGGCTCTTGGCCCCGCGCTCACCGTCATAGGCTTGATCGATGAAAATTACGGGATACCCGGGCTTACGATAGACCTTGGCCCACCAGTTGTCATATTCGATCATGCCGAGTTTGGCATCGTAAACAAAACCAAGGTCGAGAAAAGCCTGGGCGCGTTTTTCGACATCCAGCGTACGGAAAGTGATGTGATCAATCACAGGCCGGAACCCAATGCCCAAAACCTGAAGCCCGCCCGCCACCACACGCGCGGCTTTATTATTTTTTACAAAATCCGACACATAAGCAGCCATCATCTGCTCGATCGGATCTTTACGGGGAGGTTCGTACGTCATAAGAGGCTCCGTATTAAATATACCACGTTACTGCGGATTATCCCTTCGTAGTTCTATGAGTAAGGAGAATTCGCACCACAACGAATCTCTTCGAAACTCTGCTGATAAAGACAGAGTGTAGAAGGAAAAAGGGACAGGCTCAACTGAGCCTGTCCCTTAAAATATCGGCAGAAACCGTTGCAATCTACTGAACGAGTTTATTTTCCGGACGGCGCGGCGGATCATCTTTGGCCCGCTCGGGTACTTTCGGATTGTCCTTGAACGAAGGCGCGAGTTCGGCATTCACCTTTGCGTATTCGGGGTCATAATCTTCTGACTCCACAATCGCGCCGATCGGGCACTCGGGCAGACAAGCGCCGCAAGTGATACAAACCGTCGGATCAATGACCATGAATTCTTTGCTGGCATGCTCCCCCGGATAAATACAATCCACGGGACAAACCGCCACACAAGATGCGTAACGTTCACCGAGGCACTTCTGTCCAATTACATACGCCATAAGAATCTCCTTAGTTAAGATAAATGCGGTTATTTGAAAGCATTTTACTGCCTGCAAAATGATACGTCAATATACTGAAAATCTTGACTAAGATTAAAAATGATTCGGATTAAATCTTAATTGGAGGACGCAGCCGATCTTCATTCCGTTTGTCATTCTGGGCCCGCGGGCGCTTTCACGATGGGCGAAGAATCTCAGAATAGAAAGCGCGTCATTTCTGAATGTCTTTATCCAAAAATAAAAAAAGGCCCCGCAACTTTTTACTGCGGGGAAATTACAGGGATTGAAGGTAGCGGGCGATGGCGGCGGTTTCATCGACGGAGAGAACGAGGAACAGGATACCGGCGTGGTACATGCCGGGTTCGTTGCCGGGGGTCACGCGAACGATGCGGGCCAGGCGGCGGATGGGTCTTTCAAGGCCGGGAAGGTTAAAAGCCACGTCAACCATTTGGTTGGGCGCCAGGTCTTCCGATAAAACGAGCAGCATGCCGCCGGGGCTGAGGTTCAGGCAGAAACAAATTTTGCCGGCTGCGGCGCCTGACTTCCCTTCCGAGTCCGTGGGCTTATAGGCAATTTTCATTTCGACTTTGCGCCGTGAAAACCGACGCCGTTCTTGTTCTTTGGGATCAGGGTCAAGCGATGAAGGCGCGGAACTTGCCGCGGGCGGTAGCATGGCCGCAGAGGGAGTTTTCTTTTCAGCGGCAAAGGCAGCGCCGGCAAGCCGCATAAGCTGCATAAAAATTTCGCTTTCAGAAATCATGCCCACCACGCGGTCCTGCGAAAGCACCGCCAGATGGCGCACTTTGCGGGCCTCCATGACGGCGCCCGCGCGCACAATGTCGGAATCCAGCGGAATGCCTTTTTCGTCGGCGACCATCATGTGGTCAGCGCGCAGGGTCGCGCCTAATTCGCGGAAAGGCACAAGTTCGGCAAATTCTTCGGCGTTCTTGACATCCCCGCCGCTGCGCCTGAATTTTCCAAAAATCGCTTTTAGAATATTTTCCTGGTAGAGCATGCCGACAAGCCGGAACTCGCTGTCCACCACGGGAAAATCCGACTGCTGGTACTGCATCATGATGGCGTAAATTTCAGCCAACGTGGATTCACGCCGCAGCGTGACGATGTTGGAATTCATCAAATCGTGTACCCGCATAAATCGCTTCTCCGGTTCTGATGCTAGACAGGTCTTGGACTAATTATACCCGATTAAAACTTGCGCCCAACGGAAGTGTTAACGGCTTGTTTTTTAAGGTGCTGAAGAGAAAAAGACCGGCCGTTAGAGGCCCATGGCGCGGGCCGCTTCTTCAAGGCGGGCGATGCGTTCTTCCATAGGCGGATGGGTACTGAAAAGGCCGGCCCAGGGATTGCCGCGAAGCGGATTGACGATAAAAAGATGCGCTGTGGCTTCGGCAGCGCCGCGCAGCGGGAGGGTCTTGGAAGCGGCTTCCAATTTGCGCAGGGCACTGGCGAGATAAAGCGGATTACCGCACATTTTACCACCCCACTCATCAGCGGCGTATTCGCGGCTTCGTGAAACCGCCAGTTGGATTAGCGCGGCCGCGATGGGCATGAGAATCACGGCCACGAGAAGCCCCAAAGGATGCTGTCCCCCGCCGCCGCGATCGTCGCGGCTGCGCGGCTGGGAGCCTCCAAACATAAAAGCATAGCGGGCCATACTGACCAGCATACTAAGTGCACCGGCCAGAGAAGCGGCAATGGTGGAAATCAAAATGTCGCGGTGCTGGACATGCCCCATTTCATGCGCCAAAACACCCTGTAATTCCTCTGCCCCGAGTTGCTGCAAGATCCCTTCGGTTACGGCCACAACGGCATGCTGCGGATTACGGCCCGTGGCAAACGCATTCGGCTGGGCGGACGGAATTAAATAAACTTTGGGAAACGGCAGATTGGCGGCAGAACAAATTTCCTGCAGCAAGGCATGCACTTCAGGCGCATCCTGCTCGGAGAGCGGCTGGGCACGGTAAAAGCTCAGTACCATCTTGTCACTGAACCAGTATGCGCCCAGATTCATGGCCAGCGAAAACATCAGCGCAACCATCATGCCCTGCTGGCCACCCAGCATCTGGCCAAACCCGACGAGCAGCAAAGTCAGCAGCGTCAGCAAAAACGTCGTCTTGAAAAAATTCATTCCCATTTTAAAGTTTAACCCCCTCTATGCGAGTTCTTCTCCTCCATGTTTTACGAGCGAAGAAATTAAAGAAGATCTAGTTGTTTCCTCCCCATGCTTTTTGAGCGGAGAAACATAAGGGGCTCTTTTTGTTTCCTCCCCCGCGCTTTCCGGGGGAGGATTAAGGTGGGGGAAAAGGCAGAATGGATTCGCATACGTCTTTAAAGTTTGACTCCCAGTTTCTTGAGATCGCGCACCAACTGATCGTTAGAACGGAAACGGATGGCGTGCATGCCGACTTTGCGCGCGCCACGTACAAATTTGGGCACGTCGTCAACAAACACGGTTTGTTCGGGCTTGTATTTGATCGCCTTCAAAACGCGTTGATAAATTAAGGCATCGGGTTTGCGCGCGCCGACTTTATGCGACGGGAAGAGGCGCTCAAAATGCCGCAGGATGGGAAACTGCGCGCGAATGTATTCAAAATGCATGTCATTGGTGTTGGAAATGACAAAAAGCGGGTAGCGTTTTTTGAGCCGCATCAGGATTTTTTCCATCCCTTCATTTTCCCAGAAGATTTCATTCCAATGTTTTTTGAAATCATCGAAGCTGACCGGGTTTTTGAAGATCGACTGGCAATGCTTGTAAAACTGACGCGAGGAGATTTCGCCGCGCGTATAGGCTTTTTCAACCGGCGAGGTGAGCACATGCATCCAGATTTTTAAAAAGGACGCTCCGCAGGATTTGACAAAAGCCCGGCAGGCACGCGTGGCGTCGTAGTGCAGCAGCACATTGCCCATGTCGAAAATGACGGTTTTGATCTTAGGCGCTTCCGGCTGTTTGGATTTCTTCACTGTTTTACTCTTAGGCGTTTTCTTTTTCATGCAATGCGCACTCCTTCGATAAATGATTCTGCTGCAGGCAGCGAAGCGGTCACAATCGCCGTCTCGGCCCCGCGGACAAATTCAAGTTCACAAATTTCAGGCAAGGGCTTTTGTGCATAGCGCAAAATGATCGAAGCCCCCTGGGCCTGCATTTCCGGATTCGCGCCTCCTAAAAAAATAGCCGCCGGACCCGCAAAATTATGCGGCCGTAAAAGCGGCAGCCCTTGGAACCGGAGTTCCTCTAAATGAGCGTTTTGGTTTTCATTGCGCCCCAAAATGATTTTGGTCTCCGGGCTCAGCCGGAAATGGCGCCCTGTTTTTAAAAGTTCGAACTTCCAGATGTCATGGCCCGGATCATGCTCGAATAAGTCGCGCACTTTATCGGCAAATTGCGGCTGAGTCAAGGCACAGCCCGACGATGCGTTCGGCGGATTCTCAATGCCGTAATGTCTGGCCAATTCCAAAAGCCGGGCGCGCGAACGGCCCTGGATGTCAAAAAGCCGCGCGCGGTCGATCACGCCCTCTTTTTCAGGAATCGTAACGGGCAGGAGTTTGGCCGAAAGCGGCCTTAAAATCAGGCCTTCGAGGCCGGCGTCTTTTTCAATCAGCCGGAAATCTTCCATTTTTTGCGACATGGGCCGCTGGCCGACCACTTCGCCTGTAATCATGAAAGCAGCCCCGGCATGCTCCATCACGGCCCGGGCGCGCTCGAACATATAACTGCGGCAGTCGACACAGGGATTGATGCCGCGGCCATAGCCGAATTTGGGATTACGCACCCGTTCCAAGTAGGACTCATCCGCCCGAATCAGC
This sequence comes from Candidatus Omnitrophota bacterium, assembly GCA_023247055.1. Classification (GTDB taxonomy): domain Bacteria; phylum Omnitrophota; class Omnitrophia; order Omnitrophales; family Aquincolibacteriaceae; genus JAHFHB01. Next base: position 6,055 of record JAHFHF010000049.1, on the reverse strand, counting down.
GTAAAACCCACGCCGAGATTGTAAGCCACCTGCCGCGCATCGTCTTTACAGCAGTTGAACATGGTCTGGAAATTAACGGCTTCGATTTCAACGCCTTGTTCTTTGACCAGGCAGATTGCAAGCTGCGAATCCAGACCGCCGGATAAAAGGGCAATGGCTTTGGGCATGCATTTCTCCTTAGAAGTTGTGATTATAACATGAACTTGGAATGGCGAGAATTGGGTTAGGTGGGCCAGGCAGCCGTGTCTGATTTTGCGGCAGCGGGCGTTCCCAAATCCGCGCCCTGGCGCAAAAGTTCTGCCTGGACTTCGACAAACGGCACATTGCGCGGAAATTTTCCGGCCTTGGCAGCCAATGCGGCACATGCGCCTGCAGCCTGACCCAACGCCATGGCCACGGGCATGACACGGTACGAAGAATGCGCTTCATGCGTGCCTGAAATGCAGCGCCCGGCGACGATTAAACCTTCAACGCTCTGCGGCAAGAGGCAGCGCAAAGGAATGTCGTAACTTTCTCCAGGCGGCAAGCGCTGTAAAAGGGTCCCTGTGCCTTCCGGATTATGGATGTCGAGCGGATAAGAGCAGCGGGCAATCACGTCCACAAATTTGCGGGCCTGCAGCACATCGTCCGCGGTCAGCTGATAGTCTCCCGTAATGCGGCGTGTCTCACGCACGCCGACCTGCACCCCGCTTTGCACTGCATACGCTTTTTCAAAACCCGGAACGTAGCGGCGAAAAAAAGCCGTGATCTGGCGCATCTGCTTACGGCTCTGCCATTCGGCATAGGACAGGTCCCAGACATCCGTGCCCAAGACCCGTGTGACGCGCGTGCTGTTCACGCTGACTTCGCGTTCGTGCGGCGTGGCAAAAAAAAGCAGGTCTTCGCGCATCAACTGCAGTTCGCCTGCAGCCGTGGCTTTTTTGATCAAGTCCCAAAGGCCGTGCACGCCGCGCCATTGGTCCGGATGGGCTTTGACGTAGTTTTCGAAGCCCGCGCGTTCAAATTCCGCCATGCGGAACATGAGCGTCACGGGCTGCACAAGCCGGTCGTCTTGCCGGCCAGTCTCATAGGGCGCACCCGCATAGGCGGCCACGTCGCCGTCGCCGGTGCAGTCGATCACGGTTTTGGCATGAATGACGGCCGGGCCGGACTTGGTTTCAAAAACCACGCCTTTGACCTGCCGGTCTTTAACAATGACGTCACTGGCCAAGGCATGAAATAAAAAATGCACGCCTGCTTCGTCGAGAAGTTCGAGTGCAATCCATTTAAAAATTTCCGGATCAAAGGGAACCGTGTACCCTGTTTTGAGGGCCGGGGTGACGGCGCCGCCGGCCTGCACAAGCCTTTCGAGAAACATTTTAAGCGTACCCGCAATAACGGCATCGCCGCGGCCATGGTCAGTAGGCAGCAGCGTGACAGCGCCTTCTTTTTCGGGTTTTATATGCTGAGTGTGAAAAGACATGAGCGGCATCACAAGGGCCGCGGTCGCATTGCCGCCCAGAAATCCATAGCGCTCAACCAAAATGACGTCGGCCCCGGCGGCCGCCGCGCCAAGCGCCGCGCCTAAACCTGCAGGACCGCCCCCCACCACTAAAACATCGGTTTCCGCTGCCAGCTGCGCGCGGCGTGGCGCAAGTTCGATCAAGACCGGCTGTTCCGGCCTCCGCAGGCTTGGCATGTTTTTACGAAACTCCCGCTCGAGGCCTCAAGGACGCCAGAAAATCGCACAAAATCTGGTTCGTCCTTTTGGCCTGTGCCTGTAAGAGCGGGACTTTCTCCTCGAGTTTTTTGACCGTATTTTTGCGCGTGTCCCAGGCATAATCGAGAAAGGCGCAAAGTTTTCCAATATTGAGTTCGGTGATAGGCGCCATGGGCATGCCAAGATCAGCGAGGAATCCTTTGACCTTGGCGGCATACGGCAGAGGCACAAACGGGACTTTTTGGATCGCAGAAAAAATCAGAAAATGCAGGCGCATGCCCACAATGAACTCCATATTCGCCACAAGACCGAGCAACTGGGCAGAAGTGTATTGCCCTTTGAGCACGCTGGCTCGCTGAGTATTCGCCATTTTGGCAATCACCGCATGCGAATGCTGGGGGTCACGATTCTCTCCGCTTTCCATGGGCACAAAAAGAATCTGCGCGTTGAACCGGTCAATCATAAAATCTGCAGCATTGGCCAGGACGGCATGATAGTGGTCGACATTCAGGTCCGGAGCGGCCGGGCCGGGCTCGCGCACGGAAAAACCGACCAACGGTTGATCGGCAGCCACGCCTTCTTTGATCAGCCAATCTCGCTCAAAAGGCTCCGCTTTGAGCAGCAATGCCGGATCGGCGGTCACTTCGATTTCCTGATTGACGCCTAAGTCGTGAAGTTCGCGTTTGGCTTCGCTCTCGCGGACTGTAATTTTGTCGACTTTGTTGAGGACTTCAGCCACGAGTTGTCTGGCTTCGGCCGATTTCAGCGGCCCCACGCTTACGGCGTACACAAAAACCGGCACGCCCAATTCTTTGGCCCAGGTGACATCACGCAGAAACTGCGGAACCAGCGAATCAAAAAGAATCCCCCCTCCGCCAAGGATGAAGAGGTCGAGTTTCTTGAGTTCTTCCCGGACTTCATCCTTGTGCATTTCACGGATGGGTACAGCCCGGACTTTGTGCCGGGCCTGGGTGTCTTGCGAATTGCGGGAAAAGACGACGATGTCTACGTCAGCCGAAACTCTGAGTGCTTTCAAGATCGATTCCAGAATCGCTTCGTCACCCAAGTTCATGCCGCCGTAAGACCCTGAAATCGCGACCTTGTAAGACACCGTCGTCTCCTTTTCTCCAGGATCCTTCGGGGTTACACGATTCTCTGGGTCGTCGTTGTCGTCGTTGTGGTCCGGCGCTCAGTACCCGGCGTCTCGCTCACATAAGCCGCAGGCTGCTTCACCTTGTATGTTTCCGTGCCGCGGCGTCCCAGATTTTCATACTTGGGATTACCGGCATCGTGCGGCATGTCCCGCTCGATCACGACTTCATACGTTTTAGCCGGCAATTTCACGACATCAACATCGCGATAGTAGGTGATCGTATCGCCTTCCACGCGCGTCTTCATCAGTTCCAGGCTTTGTACCGTCCAAACTTCCGGCGTACTGTCCTGCACTTCAACCACCACGCGGCCTTTTTCAAGGTCGGAGAGTTGATTAACCCCCCAATACTCCCGGATTTCTTTCAAAGTCACCCGGACTTCGCGGCCGTGGGATTGAGGTTCGATCGGCGACAAAATCAAAATAGAATTGTCGCGGTCTAACCGGACAATGTCAGCTTCGATCGCCGCAGCAAAAGCCGAAGCGGGCATCAAAAACGACACCAGCAAAAAAAGAAACAAGTTTTTACGCTTCATGACAGGCTCCTTTGGTTCAACCTTATGTTCCTGGATTTGTATTCCATGGTGAAATGCTAACCGCTGTGCAAGCAGGCAGGTATCAGGCAAAAGCCCGATCAAAATAGACCACGGGCCATGAATGCCAGTTCGGGGAAACCCTGAGAAGAAGGCGTTAGGCTTGGGACGTCATAGAGCTGCAGCCCATGCCGACGCTGCCGCAGTCCATGGGACAGGGCGAAGCCTTTCCGGCATTCGCAGCGCTCGGGGGTGTTTTTTCGCAGACGCTCATACCTGCTGTGCAGAGATGCATTCTTTGTAAGCTTCATCCGCCATTTGTTTGGCGCCGGCGTAACGGGTTAACGCCGCATCGTAGCGGGCTTTAAAGTCAGATTGATAATCACACCAGGCCGGCAGGGCTAACAGCATCAGGGCCGCAAAAAAAGCGATTTGTTTCATTCAGCGCCTCCTTGCCGAGTTAGCGGACCGGAAACTCGCCCCTCATCGCGCCCTGAATCAGCAAACGGGCGTCTTCTTTGAGATCATCGAGTTTCAGAAGCCAGCTCAGGTAGCTGGGTTCCCGGCGGGCAATTTCATCGAGCGAAAGTTTACGGCGGTATTTACCGAAGGCCGGATAGAGTTTGCCGTTCCACCAGCAAAATTTACGGTCTTCATCATAGAATTCAATCATGGCCGTGTATTCAAATTTTTCCAAAACACAAATATCGTCCTGCCCTCCGCCGTATTTACGCACCTGCCCCACCAGAATGGCATAAACGGCTTCGCTGTCCGCCAGCGCCGAATGCGCGTCCACCAGTTCTTTGCCGCAGTAAAACTGCAGGGCCGCGGACAGGTCACGTTTCTCATTCAAGTGATAGACTTTTTGAGCGTCGTAGACTTTGCGTTCTTGCCATTCAAATTGAATGCCCGCTTCCGCGAATTCGCGCTGCAGCAGCGGCAGGTCAAAACGTTCGATATTGAAGCCGCCGAAATCAGCATCGCCCAGAAAATCAAAAATCTGCCGCGCAACCTGTTTGAAAGCCGGCGCATCCTGGACGTCTTTATCCGCAATGCCCGTCAAATCGGTCACAATGGCCGGAATCGCAATACCGGGATTAATTTTCATATGCAGCGTTTCTTTTTGGCCGTCGGGACTGTATTTCAAGAGGGCGATTTCGATAATTTTGTCTTTCTCAATCCACACGCCGGTGGATTCAATATCTAAAACAACGAGAGGGTGTTTAATTTTCATAAGATCTCAACTTTCGAATTTTTCGATTCCCCTTCGCCCAAAGGTAGAGAAGGTAGAGAACAACACATGCCCGTTAATCATTGAACTCACTCTGCTTTCCCCCGAAAAATTATAGGAAAGGCCGCCCTAGAATCTCTTTTATTTCTCCCCCCGTGCTTTTCGGGGGGAGATTAAGAGGGGGGGGGAAACTTGCACAACACATTAGTGGTTAGTATAGCCGCAAAATAACCGCATGTCTCTCAAGCGTTTATAATTTCAGGACCAGGCACTTGGCACCGCCGCCGGACTTGAGAAATTCGGAGAAATCCAGTTCTGAAACTTCAAAACCGCGTTTCTCAACCGCCGCCCGGGTTTGCGGACAGCCTGAGGGCAGAAGCGCTTTCTTCCCGAGACTCACCGCATTGCAGGCAAAACGCAAGGCTTCGTTTTCCGGCACGGCAATGGGATCTTCGACCATTTCCAGCAGAGTCAAATAAGCATACGGTTCAAAGGCTGGCGCAAATATCAGCGCGCTTTTGGCATCGAGCGGCGCAAAACAGGTGTCCAGGTGGTAGAAACGCTTGTCTTTGAGTTCAAGCGCACAATAATCGCGCTTCAAAACTCCCGCCACAAAATCCAGCGCTTCCAGGTCGGAGCGAAAGTGGTAGCCGGCATAAAGTTCGCTTCCCATCGTGAGCGCATCGCCTTCCCCTTCAAAAAAATACGGTTCCGGCACGGTCGTGACGTCATAATTTTGAGCGCGAAACCAGCGTTCAATCCGGATTTCTTCATGCCGGCGCTGGCGGTGGCGGAAACGGCTTTTGATGAAACGCTCGCCGTGCACCAACCCCGCATTGGCCGTAAAAACTAGGTCCGGCAGCCCCGGGATAGGCTCTAACAATTCGATCTGGGCACCCGCCGCGGTCATCCAGTCATAAAGCGCGCGCCATTGTTTCTCAGCTAGAATTTTGTCAACTTTTTGCGCTACGTGCATCCATGGATTAATTTCATAGGCCACTTCGTAGTAAGCGGGAGGACACATGAGATACTTCATAGTAGCAAGCACTTAGCACCGAGCACCGAGTCAAAAAGAATAAGGAAACACAAAACACAAAAAGTAGTCGAATCTAAAAGTACGTGGCTAAGCGGGCACATAATTTGTTTTCAACTAGGGAATGACTATTGTTTCTTCACAGTTTTGTTGTATTTCATTCTCAGTACTAAGTACTCAGTGCTCGGTACTCGGTGCTTAGTGCTAGCAATGCTCAGTGCTTACTCATAGCCCAAACGCTTCAACTCATCCGAATCCTTTTTCCAATTAGGAATGACTTTAACCCATAGCTGCAGAAAAACTTTGGCGCCCATAAGCTGTTCGATTTCAATGCGCGCCTCCTGCCCGATGTGTTTGAGGTTTTCGCCGCCGGAACCGATCATGATTTTCTTCTGCGATTCTTTTTCCA
>JAHFHF010000115.1 GCA_023247055.1 Candidatus Omnitrophota bacterium | reverse complement strand
GTTTCGCTGCTTTTTAGCGAACGACGAAGCAATCTCGAAAGCGAACCTGAGATTGCTTCGGCCTCAATCTGCTTGCTGCCTCGCAATGACAAAGAGGAGGACAAATCCGGGATTGCTTTCCGCCCAACAAGATTGGCGGACCCGCCAAATTTTTTCAGGCGGGCGTCCTCAACCTGTTCGCTGCCTCGCAATGACAAAGAGGATTTTATTTCTTTTTTCCTTCCACCTTCCACCTTCCACCTTCCACCTCTCTCTCTCACTTCACTCCGCGCACGCCGCTCACGGCGCGTATCGAGAAGATACCCCCACACCCGGTTGATCTCTTCTTCGAGATTGGGCGGTGATTGGACCATCTGAATTCCGCTAATGCCTTTTTTGCGAAATTCCATGGCCTGCATTAATTCACTCAACTGGCCCGGCATCAAGGCACCGCCGAGCGATTGATCAAACCGGAAAATGTTCTCCAGGTAGTTACGGTCAAAACTGTTCTTCGCAGCCCAGCGGGCAAAACGATCCACAATGTCATCTTCAATCAAGACCTGCAATTTTCCGTTGTACGTCAATACCGATCCTAAAAAGAGTCCTTGCCTTTCAAACTCTTGGATCAGGCTGACCGGCATGTTTTTAAACTGAATGCGGACGCGCAGATACATCTGCCTTTCAAAAAAAACATCGAATGCGGCCAATTCATTGGGCCACTGGACTGTATTTTCCCAGCGATCATTGCCGGGCGCCGGGCCTATCACGGCCACGGCAGCCTGATCAAACGCGTCCGCATACGTCCAGCCGCCTCTACGCCGGAGGCTAAACTCCAGTTGAAAGCCGGGATTGCCCGCGGTTTCGCCATCCGGCACAAAACGAAACGTCAGATAATCTTTTTGATTCGACGGGCCCCTGGTTTTAGAAACATAACTGCCCCCGGGAAGATTCCAGTAGGCCCCGCCGGGACCGCTCGACATGGAAACAATTCTTTGTGCCTCCAGGGCTTTGACCAGCGGCGTAAAACGGACTTTACCGGCCTGCGGAACATCGTAACCAAAGTCGCTGTGAAAATCAGCGTAAGTCAATCGTTCAGGCAGACGTCCCAGCGCTAAAGAAGCGCCGCGAATCATTTGGGCAGCGGCTGGACGAACGGGACGAATGCGGGCCGCGGCCGTTTTGGGCGGCGCAGGCACGCGAATAAGCTGGTGGACTACAACCGATTTGAGATCCGCTTGCTGCGGCGAACCCGGCAAAGTCACCTGCCCGAGATGGTTATAAAGATTACCGCCGGCTGCGTTGTGCCAGAAATCGTCCTGCTCATTTACGTCTGAGAAATATTGAAACCAACCGGGCCGGGGATTGTCGAGAAGCGCCGGAGCAAACGGGACGCCGTTTCGAAAGACGTGCCACTGCCCCGTCTTTGGATCGCGCCGGGATTCATAAAGTATAAATTCGCCTTTGGCATTAAATCCGGCAAAAAGCGTGTCTTGCCCCTTGTCTCCCGTATTGGCATTGGCAAAGGGCATTTTGAATACCTTCTCGCGGTCGAGAAAAACATGGACCTCTCCGGTTTCGCGGTCCATCATTTTCCATAAGAGATGCTGTCCGCCCGAAAAATCCCGAATCAACTGCGCTCTGGCCCATTGATAATCCCCTCCGGCGATTTGGGCACCGTCGTAATAAACCTGAAGATTGTTTCTGTCGAAGACGGCGATCAGCGAGTGGACCCGGCTGGCACCATCCTGCCAAAAAAATTCAGCATCAATGTTTTTTTCGGCAAACGGACCCAGAAAAGGCACGCCGTTATCCAAAAAGGTCACGGCTTTATTGTCCTCGCCCCCTTCAGCAAAACTGTAGCTTTTCTTAAAAAGATGCAGGCGGCCGCCGGGATCTACAAAAGCCTGGGGAATGATTTCATATTCGGCTTCGCCGAGTTTGTTTTCATTGAGAAAAAACCCCAGTTTCCCATTGGCCAGCGTTCCGTAGGCAAAGACGTCCTCGCCGCCGCTGCGGCGGATCACCTTGTACGTACTCAACTCCGCAAAGGGGCCGGCCAGTTTGCGGCCGTCCTGCATGACCCAGCTTTCTTTGACGCCTTCTTTTTCTGAAATGCCTTCATACACGATGTGAAAAACGCCGTCGCGGCCGCGAAATACGCTGGATAAAGAGCTGTTGATATCCGTAATCGCGGCATCGATGGAAAGCGGCGCATCATCATGGTAAACCCTCTTGACCACCGATTCATGCTTGTCCGTCTCACGCACAAAATAGAAAACATGCGCCTGCTGGAAGGCATCCAGATAAGGACGCGAATAAATAATCCAGTCAAAGTATTTTCCGGATGCCAGCGGTTTTTCATTATGGTAGAACCTCCGGAGCCGACCCGTTCTTTGCACATAAAAAAAATGCGGATTTCCATTTCCATCGGAAATCAATTCATAATTTGAACGGCTGTCCAGGACTAATTCATCGGACAGCTTCAGCGGGACCCAGCGCCCGTCTGAAAAAAGGATGCCTGGGGATTGTTTCCCAGGCAGGTTCGATATCAGGGCCGCAGCTCCTGCGGGCGGATTTTGCCAGCCTTGCTTTAACTCGCTGATAGGGTCTGTTAAACCCGGTATTTTTTCTCCTCCCCCGTGCTCTTCGGGGGAGGCTGGGAGGGGGGCTGGAGACGCAGAGGCAATCTCCTCGTTAGCCGTGGAGACACCGGAATTGATGCGGCGAATGATAAGCAGGATCGACGGAAACTCCGCTGTAAAAATTTCTGCGCCCGCCGCAGACTCGCGCGTGACGGTGCCGCCTTCACTCTTAACCTGCGCAGCAAATTTTTCAAGAAAAATCTCATCCCAATTCGTCACCGTGACTTTTAAAATGCGCGCAGAGTCAGGGTTTTCCGCTTTAAGCCCAAAAAGAACCGATCGAATGTCTTCGCTTTTAAACGGCGCTTTATTTTCTTTCGCTGAAAACCACCAGCCGCCGGACTTTTTTTCCTGCCCGCTCGTAATTTCCAGTTCGGGATCTTTGCCGTTCAGCATGTCACGCTTAAAAGTCAGTGCCGCCTTACTCAAACCGCCGCGCTGCAGTTCCGTATTGATTGTAATATCAACGTGGGAAGCGGCCTTCCCGAACATGGGGAGAGACCCGTTAATCTGAATATCCGCTGTGGACTTAGGCCCCCGTTTCGTGCCGCGTTTTAAAAAGAATTCGTATTGTTCTTGAAGAAAGCTAACGTCGTAGTTCCTTCTAACAAGCCCGATACCTTTAAACCGGCTTTTAAAAATAGGCACCACCCTTTCCCAATCCGGCTTTTGTCTCAGCGTAAAAAAGTCCGTGACGTTAATCAACCCATCGCGCGTCAAGCGTGAAAAATTGGCTGTGCCCGGAATAAGCGATTGAACGGTTCCAGGAGCAGCGGGGTCAGGCAGTGAAATATTGCCTGACCCCGGACGCTGTGCATCAGCCGGCGCATTCTTTTTCGACACAAGACGAATCACCAGCTTGGCCGAGGGCAAATCCATAATCAACCCGGTGCCGGAAACGTAGGTTAGGAATTGTTCTTTTGGCGGTAAGCCGCGCCAAACCGGGGGATCTTTTTCAGAAGACATGCCCGGCGGAAGTTGAGGAGCGCCGCTCGGATTGACCCATTTTTCATAAAATTCCTTCAAAGCCGCGTCACGCGCATCGGACTTGACGATATCGACGTAAACTTCAGGGCGGTCTGTTTCGCCGCCCTTATCGATAATCCGGACAGCCCGTAAACTCTGCGCCTTGCCCAGCGGAATAACCTGTATCCCTATTTGGCCAACATACCGGACAAGGCTCAGCTGGCCGTCCTTGACCTCAAGCATGATGCGATGCCATTTGGCAAAATCGGAAGGCTGATTTCGAATCGGCTCAACAGCTGCGGGCAGTTCCAGAACTCCCTGGCGCTGGAAAGTAGAAAAAACAGGAACTTCTCCAAACTCCCAGCGCCCGGTCCTTTTTGTATCCACGCTGATAAGTTCTGCGGTTCGCCGAACGTTATACGGCAAGACTTGAAAAAGCGCCTCCACACGGGCTAAAGCATCATCCGCAGCCCCGACGACTGAAAAGAAGGCCGTTACATCTTTGGCCTCTTTGGGCACCGCGAAACCTTCATCGGGGCTCAGGACAGCAGACGGCGCCTGCGCCGGGACAGCCTCTGAAGAAAGCGGGGACAGTCCTTGTGTTTCTCCTCCCCCGTGCTCTTCGGGGGAGGCTGGGAGGGGGGCTGGAGACGCATCGATATCCGTCAGGTCTTGCAAACCCTGCTCTTGTAAAAATTTCGGCCATGTCTTTCCTTGCAAAAAGAAATTGACCACACTGCCAGTTTCCGAAAAAGCAGTCACCAGCGGGACGCCGGCCTTATCAATTCCGTATAAAACAAACTCCTTAGCGGACTTCTCTGAAGTGTTTTTTCCGGCAAACCCAAGAATCGTGGTTAAATCCAGCACGAGCGGATTATCCGTCCACTCTTCACCGCTCTCATCAGTCCAGACTCTCCATGAAAGCCAGGAATCTTCAGAATGTTTCAGGGCACAAATGATTGGGTCCTGTTGTGAAAAAATTGCCCTGTCTGGATGGTCGCTATCCTGCGGCACACCAAAGACGGACCGAACATGCCCGGCGATTCTCTGCCAGCGCTGGTCTAAATCAAGTTCTGCAAACGGAACAGGCTCTGCGGCCAATGTTGCTTTGTTCTCCAGCGACGCGGCCTGCGCTGCATTGTCAGTCTTTTCTTCCAACTCGATGCTTACGGGCACTCGGCTGGTGCCCGATGCATCGTCCCTGCGTACCACCGCAGGGATCGAACTTCCAACTTCCAACTTGGTATCAGACCTGCTTAAGCGATTCTCAAGCGGCACAAGGCCCATGCGCCGCACATACTGGCGCCATTTTTTTTCGTCGGCCACGGGAAAAGTCCAGAATTGTCCAAAGCGCCCTTCCGCCGTGAATTCAAAAATTTTGTACTCGTTGAACTGTTCAACACGCATGATTATTTTGTCCGGCTCATCCTCGTCGGCATTCAGCCACCACAAATCTTTAATTTGTGAATTGGCGATATCCACCAATGTCGTTATCGTCCCTTCATCCTCATAGCCGTCCTTTTCGACCGTCGTGCTGAGGCTGAGAACCGGAGCGGACGTATCCATTCGTATCACCAGACTGCTGTTGGGCAGCGCCGCGTTTTGGAATACGCGCACCCCAGGAAGCGGATATGGGATTTCCGTAAAACCCGGAAGCCGGCTCAGGCCCGTAATAAAACGATCCATCGCTCTTTCGCTCAAAACAGCAGATCCAGTTACGTCCTGTAGGGGCAATTCACGAATTGCCCCGGAAGGAAGCGGAGACAGCCCCTGTGTTTTTTCTCCTCCCCCGTGCTCTCCGGGGGAGGCCGGGAGGGGGGCTGTAGACGTAGAGACGTCATCATTGGCGCTGAAAGTGAACTTGATCGGCAAGCCATTGGGTGGAAGTTCGATATCCGGATCATCGGACGGGTAGAGATTGGCCAAATGACCCGGCCATTCCGGCCCGTTAAAATCCTCAGCCACTAACTTGCCTTCC
>JAHFHF010000002.1:84517-134796 GCA_023247055.1 Candidatus Omnitrophota bacterium | reverse complement strand
ACGAATTATTAAATCCCGATCCTAACTATGCAAGACGGATAACGAAGATTTAATCATTCGTGGTTTTCGCCGACGGCGATATCCTTAATCGCCGCGGCAGAAGTCCCTGCGCATCGGCGCAGGGACATGAACGAATTATTAAATCCCGATCCTAACTATGCAAGACGGATAACGAAGATTTAATCATTCGTGGTTTTCGCCGACGGCGATATCCTTAATCGCCGCGGCAGAAGTCCCTGCGCATCGGCGCCGCAGTTCTTCACTTTGTCATTTTATGCGCATTGCGAGGCTGCGTTCAATTTAAGGCCGCCCGCCCGAAAAGATTTGGCGGATCCGCCAATTTGTTTGGGCGCAATCCCGGCTCTGAGATTGCTTCGGCATTCGCTAAAAAGCAGCGAGCGCCTCGCAATGACAAAGGTCGATGGTTTCCGTGAAAGTCGTCACCAATCCCCTTAATCCTTATTAACAAAAATGCATCCAATTCTTGTGAGGCCGCGTTCAATTTAAGGCCGCCCGCCCGAAAAGATTTGGAGGATCCGCCAATTTGTTTGGGCGTAATCCCGGCTCTGAGATTGCTTCGGCATTCGCTAAAAAGCAGCGAACGCCTCGCAATGACAAAGGTCTCAATGGTTCCCGTGTATGAAGCTCATCACCAATCCTCCTAATCCTTATCAGAAAAAATTCATCCATTATTTCGAAGGGCTGACTCCGCCCGCGAAACTCGAAGTCTTTTTTGACGACACCAAAAGCATTCTCGCCAAAAACGATTCGCCGGATTTGAGTTTCACCTGGAGCCTCAACCCTTACCGTGGCTGCCAACACGCCTGCGCTTACTGCTATGCCCGGCCCAGCCATGAATACCTCGACTTTGGCGCGGGTACGGACTTTGAAACCAAAATTCTGGTCAAACTCAAAGCATCGGAACTTCTGCGCGAAACTTTTATGAAAAAATCGTGGAAAGGGGAAGTGATCGCCATGTCGGGCGATACCGATTGCTATCAGCCGCTCGAAGCCTGTTATGAACTGACTAAGCAATGCCTGGAAGTCTGCCTTGAGTTTGGCAACCCGGTCAGCATGATCACAAAATCATTTCTCATTACGCGCGATCTGGAACTGCTCAAAGCACTCAATGAACGCACTCATTTATGGGTCTCAATCAGCATTCCGTTTTTTAACGAAAAAAATGCCCGGCTGGTGGAACCTGGCGCGGCTTCGATTGCTAAACGTTTCGAAGCGGTTGAAATGTTATCGAGGGCGGGCATTCCCTGCGGCGTGCTGATTGCCCCAATTATTCCGGGCCTGAACGATTCGGACGCCGGCCTCATCATGAAAGAAGCCGCCAAACGCGGTGCCCGGTCCGCCGAAACCATCCTGCTGCGCCTGCCCAGCACGGTCAAAGACGTCTTTATCGAGCGTATCCAAAAAAACTTCCCTGGCGAAGCTGAGAAAATCCTCAGCCGCATACGCCAAGTCCGCGGCGGAAAACTCTACGACTCGCGCTTCCACGAGCGCTACAAAGGCCACGGCCCTTACTGGGATAATCTGCAGCAAATGTTCGGCGTTCTGACACGCAAATACGGCCTCGACAAATCCTACCCCGAGCCCGAGCGCCCGCCCTTCAAACGTCCCACCCCTCAAGGCGAGCTTTTCAGTGTTTAGCGTTTGCCCCTTGTTATTCCCGTCTCTGTGTCATGTGCAACGCCGTTAGCGTTGTGTCATTCCCGCATGTTTTTGGCGGGAATCTCAGGAACGCATGACCGATGGGGTACTCTTTGTCAGTGCGAGTCCGTCTGACAAAGGCAGACGACACGAAGCAATCTCAGCGTCCATGATTGACTTATTAAGCTTAATAGGTTATTATATTTGATAATGTGGCACATTAAAGAGCATCGCTCTATAGAGAAGGTCTGCTCCAAACTTCCACCAGAAATCGTAAAAAAATACGAATTGTGGAAAGACATTATTTTTAGACACGGCCCTGAAAAACTAAAAGAATTTTCCGGATTTCATGACGAAAAACTCAAGGGCGGGCGTGAGAGGCAACGGTCTTCCCGACTTAATATTCAATATCGAGTGATTTATGTTGTGCAGCGCGACGTCGTAACGGTCTATGTGCTTGAAATAACGCCGCATAAATATTAGAGGTGAAAAATGAAGAAAATCAATGAACGCGATTTTGTTACGGCCAAGTCCCACGCCAAATTAACCAGCGGTGAAGTCATTGCAATGCTGAGAGAACTTAAAGGCTGGACGCAGTCTGAGCTTGCTAAACATTCAGGTATCAGCCCGTCCAACCTAAGCTTGCTCGAGAATGACCGCATCGAAATAGGAAAAAGACGGGTAGAGCAATTGGCTAAAGCCTTTCAGGTTCATCCGGCTATTATCATGTTCCCGGAGTATGAAGCACTGGAAATTCAAAAAGCTGCTTAGTTTTTAACGCTTTCACACGGGCGACGTCCGGTATTCCGTTAACCGGAGGCGTTAGGCCTTGGATTTTTTATATAATTTTTGCATTCGGGTTGCAGATTCTTCCGCCGCATCATTCAGGAACATTCCGCAGAAAAATCAAATTTATTTACCCTCCAATAACATCCAATTCATAGTAATTTTAATCAAACAAATAGTTATATTTGTATGTTGAATATATATCTTATAAGTGATAATATTTGATCGGAGGCCACTATGCAATCGATCGGAGATCAAGTTAAACAAATGCGCCATGCTTTTGGAATGAGCCAGCAGCAATTGGCTGAGCGCAGCGGTTTGCAGCAAAGCTTTATTGCTGACCTTGAGAACGGAAAACGCGGGAACCTGACACTGCCCACGCTTCACAAGCTGGCGGCGGGACTCCATTGTCAATTGCTGACGCAGTTTGTGCTTCCAAAAGATATTTCTGTTGTCCGGGAAGAGCAAAGCGACTATGTGGCTAGGAAGATTATTTCGATAGCGTCCAACTCTGCGGCCATCGAACTTCAGCCGCCGAGTTCTGAAAGTCTCGAAAAACAAGTTGCGGAATTGAAGCAAGCGCTGCTGACTCAACATAAGTCAAAATTATGGCAAAAAATTTAAAATTCTCGCATGAAGAGGGTCAAACGCCGATCGAAGATCTCTCCGGCTTGTTGCTGCCGATTCGCACGATGGCTGAGTTGAACGATGCGGAAGCTAAAAATAATGCCAAGGCGTATGCTCAATATCTTGTGTTCATGCCGGCTTTAGAAAAACTCAACTTGCTGGCTGTGCAATCCCTGTGCGGCATACACCGGGAGATGTTTGGGGAGGTGTGGTCATGGGCCGGCGAACTGCGCAAGGGCGGAGTTAAAAATATCGGATGTGTTTCGGTTCAGATTGGATCAGAGTTTCATAAGCTTATGGCCGAGGAGCGGCGATGGGAAGAAGAAAAAAGACCGGTTTTGGAAATCGTTGCAAGAATCCACCACCGGCTGGTATGGATTCATCCTTTTGAGAATGGCAATGGCCGATGGGCGCGCCTTGTTGCAAACATCTATCTGCGGCAGCGTGCATTGTCGCTGCTCGAATGGCCGAAAGATATTAAGTTCATCCGGGAAAATTTTAGGCCTCAGTATCTCACGGCCCTCAAGAAAGCCGATCATGGGGATTTTGAAGCATTGATAGAATTGCATCGGGATTACTCCAATTAAAAGCAAGAACTCTCGACCCTTGATTTTTAGGAGACTGCAAGGTGTCTTGCGTCATGGCCTATGCCGATGATCCCGATGCTTTAAATGTTCCGTGGGTCGACTCGCCTTTTTTTGAAAAGCTGGCTGCCGCGCAAGAAATCTCCCCGGAGTTCCGTAAAACGGTTGAGGCTTATGCCCGCGACGGCTATGTGGTTATTGACCCGGAAATTCCGGATGCGGATGCTGTTTCTAAAAAAATCATTCGTGCTTTAGAGGGGCGATACCATGGCCAAAGGCGCATTCAGGATGCGTGGCAGTTTAATGAGAACGTGCGCCAACTTGCGGTTTTGCCGAAAGTTCTGTCATTTTTAAAACAGCTTTACCGCCGCGAACCGGTTCCTTTTCAGACCCTCAATTTTCCTCTCGGCACTCAGAGCAGCAAGCCCACAGCGATACGATTCATTTCTCGACCGTGCCCGAAGGGTTTATGTGCGGAGTTTGGATTGCGCTGGAAGATGCGGATGAAACGAGCGGCCCGCTGGTGCTTTATCCGGGCAGTCATAAGCTGCCTGCGTACACTTACGTTGGATATTGTCTCGCAATGACAAAAGGTTGAGTTCTGAGATTGCTTCGACCTCAGTTGGATGCTGCCTCGCAATGACAAAGGGTTTTCAGTTGGATATTGTCTGGCAATGACAAAGGGACGGATTATTTGTAGGTTAAATATGGCGAGAGCCACTTTTCCATGACTTCGAGAGGCATGTTCTTGCGGCGGGCGTAATCTTCGACCTGGTCTTTTTCGAGTTTGCCGACGGCAAAGTAGTGGGATTGGGGATGGGCGAAATACAAACCTGAAACCGAAGAGGCGGGCAGCATGGCGAAACTATCGGTCAGCGTGACACCTGCATTTTCTTCCGCGCTTGTGATATCAAATAGCGTTCTTTTTTCGGTGTGTTCCGGGCAGGCGGGATAGCCGGCGGCGGGGCGGATGCCTTGGTATTTGCAGCGGATCAGTTCTTCGTTGGTCAGTTTTTCTTCCGGGGTGTATCCCCAGAATTCTTTGCGCACGCGTTGATGTAAGTGTTCGGCAAAAGCTTCAGCCAAACGGTCGGCTAAGGCTTTGAGCAGAATGGAATTGTAGTCATCGAGCCCTTTTTCAAACCGCGCGACATGCGGCCCAATCCCAATGCCGGCCGTCGAAACAAAGGCGCCCAGATAATCGGCGGCACCGCTTTCCTTGGGCGCAATGAAATCACTCAGGCATAAATTCCATTGGCCCTCGGGTTTTTGGGCTTGCTGGCGCAGCATATGAAACACCTTTAGGACTTTGGTGCGGCTTTCGTCCGTATAGACCTCGATATCATCACCGACACTGTTGGCCGGAAAAAGTCCGATAACGGCCCGGGCGGTGAGCCATTTTTCGGAAATGATCTGGTCCAGCATTTTGTTGGCGTCTTCATAGAGCGGCTTCGCGGCTTTCCCTACGGTTTGATCGTCTAAAATTTCAGGAAAGCGGCCGCGCAATTCCCAAGTATGAAAAAAAGGCGACCAGTCGATGTAATCGCGGAGTGTCGCCAGCGGATAGTTGTTGAGCGTTTTCAGGCCCAGGAAAGAAGGCTTGGCCGCGACCCGCTTTAAATCGAGCGGCAGTTTATTAGCCCGTGTTTTTTCAACGGGCAGGTAGACGACACGCGAAGTTCTGGAAGCATGGTCTTTGCGGACCTGTTCGTATTCGTCTTTTTTGGTTTCGATGTATTGGGGCCGCGATTCAGGATTCATCAGCTGCCCGACCACGCCGGTGCTGCGCGAGGCATCCGTCACATGAATGACCGGACCGCCATAGGCCGGATCAATTTTGACTGCGGTATGCACGGGCGACGTCGTGGCGCCGCCGATCAAAAGCGGCGTCGTGAGTTTGCGCCGCTGCATCTCAGCCGCGACGTAGATCATTTCATCCAGCGAAGGCGTAATCAGACCGCTTAAACCAATGACATCCACTTCCAGCCGCGCCGCTTCTTCCAGGATTTTTTCGAGCGGCACCATCACGCCTAAATCAATGACCTCATAGTTGTTGCAGCCGAGCACGACGCCGACAATATTTTTGCCGATGTCATGCACGTCGCCTTTGACCGTGGCCATTAGAATTTTTCCGGCCGAGCGGCTGGCATCGCCTGAGGCTTCTTTTTCCTTGAGCATGAAAGGCGTCAGATAGCCGACCGCTTTTTTCATCACGCGAGCGCTTTTGACGACCTGCGGCAGAAACATTTTGCCCTCGCCGAAAAGATCACCCACGATTTTCATGCCGGCCATCAGCGGGCCTTCGATAATGTGCAGCGATCTCGTATATTTAGGCCTGATTTCTTCGATGTCCTGGTCGATAAAGTCCGTAATGCCGTTGACCAGCGCGTGTGACAGGCGTTCTTCCGCGGGTTTGGTGCGCCATTCGGCCTGTTTTTTCTCGGCCTTGGCGTCGGGTTTTTTCAGGCCTTCCGAAAATTTCAGCAGGCGTTCCGTGGCGTCCGGCCGGCGGTTTAAAACCGCATCTTCGACCATCTCCAGCAGGTCTTTGGGGATTTCTTCGTAAACGATTAAAAGGCCGGGGTTGACGATGCCGGTGTCGAGTCCGGCGCGGATGGCGTGATAGAGAAAAACCGCATGCATGGCTTCGCGGATAACGTTGACACCGCGGAACGAGAAGGACAAGTTGCTGATGCCGCCGATGCGGTGCGTCAGAGGAAAACGTTTTTTCAGTTCGCGGCAGGCCTCGATGAATTCGACGCCATAGTTGTTGTGCTCTTCAATGCCGGTGGCGATGGTAAGAACGTTCGGGTCAAAGAAAATGTCCTGCGGCGGAAAACCCGCTTCTTCGGTCAAAATTTTATAAGCCCGCGCGCAGATGTCGACTTTGCGTCCGGCGGTGTCCGCCTGGCCCTTTTCGTCAAAAGCCATGACGACCGCGGCAGCGCCGTAGCGGCGCAAGAGCTTGGCCCTTTGTTTGAAAATTTCCGGGCCTTCTTTTAGGCTGATGGAGTTGACAATGCATTTACCCTGCAGGCATTTGAGGCCCGCCTCGATGACCGACCATTTTGAAGAGTCGATCATGATGGGCACGCGGCTGATGTCGGGTTCGGAGACGACGAGATGCATGAATTTTGTCATGGCGGCTTCGGAGTCGAGCAGGCCTTCATCCATATTGACGTCGATAATGAACGCGCCGCTTTCAATCTGCTGCTTGGCGATGCTCAGCCCTTCTTCGTAATTGCCGGCCAGAATGGCCTTGGAAAACTTCGGCGAGCCGGTGATGTTGGTGCGTTCACCGATATTGGTAAAATTGCTGTCGGGCCGCAAGGTCAGCGGTTCAAGGCCGCTGAGGCGGGTCAGGGGAACGATTTCTGGAATTTTGCGCGGGGCATATTTGGCCGCTTCTTCGGCAATACGTTTGATATGCGCCGGCGTTGTGCCGCAGCAGCCGCCCAAAATATTCACGAGGCCGCTGCCCGCGAATTCGGCAATGACTTGGGCCATCATGTCGGGCGATTCATCGTATTCGCCGAATTGGTTGGGCAGGCCTGCGTTGGGATAAGCGCTGACAAAGCAGTTGGAGATGCGTGAGAGTTCTTCAATGTACGGGCGCATTTCTTTGGCGCCCAGGGCGCAGTTCAAGCCGATTGAAAAAAGATTGCCGTGCGAGACGGAATTCCAGAAAGCTTCTGTGGTCTGGCCGGAGAGCGTGCGGCCGCTGCGGTCGGTGATGGTGCCGCTGACCATGAGCGGCAATTTTTTGCCGGTTTTATCGAAAAATTCCAGAGCGGCAAAAATGGCGGCTTTGCAGTTGAGCGTATCAAAAACAGTTTCGATTAAAAGCAAGTCAACACCGCCGTCCACGAGGCCGCGGATTTGCTCCGCGTAACCCGCTACCAGCTGATCGAAAGTCACCGCGCGAAAACCCGGGTCATTGACGTTGGGGGAGATCGAGCCCGTTTTATTTGTGGGGCCAATGGCGCCGGCCACAAAGCGGGGCTTTTGGGGTGTCTTCGCGGTATACGCATCGGCCGTGCGCCGTGCCAGTTTGGCAGCCGCCACATTCAGATCGTAAACCAGGCTCTCCATGGAATAATCGGCCATGGAAAAGACGTTGGAATTAAACGTATTGGTTTCAAGGATGTCGGCGCCGGCGGCCAGGTATTTGCCGTGGATTTCTTCAAGAATCGCGGGCTGCGAAATCGCCAAGGCGTCGTTATTGCCTTTAATGTCACATGTGTGATTTTTAAAGGCACTGCCGCGGTATCCGGCTTCGTCCAGCTTATAAGCCTGGATCATCGTCCCCATGGCGCCGTCGAGCACCAGAATGCGCTTTTGAATGGCTTCGGAAAGGGTCTGCATAGAAGCGCATAGTATAGCAAAAGAATCTTCAGGCGTCCTTATCGTATAAGTCCTTATTAACACTGAAGTTGTGACGATCAGGTGTCTTGAGAACCCCGGGGCCATTTGCTAGTGGAGCGTCTATCAGGCATAGTTTATATGTCTTCAACAAAACAGCCGTTTAACCCGTTTGGAAGAAGAAGTATGATTATCGATCCACAGCTTGCCGCTTCGAAAATCCTGATTATCGATGACGATATGGGCATCGGCATGGGCATCGAAGACCTCCTCAAAGACAGCAATTATCAAAACGTGCGTTATATTTCCGATTCGCGCCAGGCGCGCAAAGTTTTCGAAGAATACCACCCCGACCTTTTAATGCTCGATATCAACATGCCGCATATGAATGGTTTTCAGGTTTTGGAAAGCTTGCGGGATTTAAGGCAGCAATCGTTTGTGCCGGTGCTGGTCTTGACCGCCGAGCCCGACGAGTCCATGTGCGTCAGAGCCCTTGGCGCCGGGGCCACGGATTTTCTGCAAAAGCCGATGAAAATTGCGGAAGCGCTGGTGCGCATTCAAAATCTTTTGCAGGTGCGCATGCTGCAGCAGGAACTGGAAAAGAAAAAAGACTTTCTCGAAGAAAAAGTACGCGACCGGACATTCCAGCTGAAATCCGCCATCGACGAATTAGACAAGGTGCATTTGCAGGTCAAAGAAGCCTACATTGAGACGATTTACCATCTCACCCGCGCCACCGAATACAAAGACGAGGAAACCGCCGATCATGTGAAACGGCTCAGCCTTTATGCCGTGGAGATCGGCCGCGCCATCGGCTTGAAAGAAGACATGCTCGAACTCTTGCTGTATGCCAGCCCCATGCACGACATCGGTAAAATCGGCGTGCCGGACAAAATTCTCTTCAAGGGCGGCAAACTTGATCCGGACGAATGGGAAATCATGAAAAAGCATCCCTTGATCGGCCATGAAATTTTGCGCGACGCCAAGGCTCCGGTTTTAAAAGTCGCGGCCTTGATTGCGCTCAATCATCACGAGCGCTGGGACGGCACGGGTTACCCGCGCGGCTTAAAAGGCGAAGAGATTCCCATCGAAGCCCGCATTATTACGCTTGTGGATGTCTATGACGCGCTGCGCAGTAAACGCCACTACAAGCCTGAAATGCGCCACGAAGAAGCCTGCAAAATCATTCTGGAAGGCGACGGCCGCGTGATGCCGGCGCATTTTGATCCCAAACTGCTTGAGGTTTTCCGCCGTATTCACCCTACTTTTGAGCGCATTTACCACGAAAATAATAACTAACGATGTGCCCGGTTGTCTGTGACAACGCATTTTGATGGATCGCTAACCTCTCCCCCCGGACGGCGTCCCGTTACTTAAGGCTTGAAAAAATAGCGCTTGCGATGTATCCTTTGATTAGCCGAATATCAGGCTAGAAATAGCTTAAATTCAAGCTTATGGGAGAATGTCATGACCACGATCAATCTTTCCGACGCCAAAAATAGATTGAGCAAATTAGTCAAAGAAGCCGCTGAAACCACCTGTCAGGTCGTTATTTCCGTCAATGGCCGTAATCAAGCAGTGCTAATTTCTATGGAAGAGTATGAAAGCCTTATGGAAACAATCAATATTCTAAGAGATCAAACGTTAGTCAAAAAGATTAAGACTTCTATGGAAGAGATCCAAAAAGGAAATGTCGTTGATTTTGATTCTATCCGTAAAGATTAAAACTTTTTTTAGATGCATAAATCGAAGCAAAAATACAAAATCCTATTTACCCGAACCGGCCAAAAGGATTATGACTCGATTCGAGATGCAAAGCTTCGCCGGGGAATAAACCGGGTTATTGATGAGATCAAAGAAGACCCCTACCAATTTAAGAAGCTCTCGGGGCCGTTTGCCCAACTCCGCTGCGCCAAAACTTTCTCTTTTCGAATTCTCTATCAAATCGCGGACAATGGCGATCTCTTGGTGTGGGTCGTGGCTATAGACAATCGCAAAGATATTTATCGATGAGCGGACACACCGGGTAGATCAAATCCCTATCCTTAAAATCCGTTGAGATGCAAGCATTTCGAGATTCTGCTAATCGCCTTTGATCGCGCTCAATTTCCGGCAGTTTTGATCCTCTTTTGACACCGTATTAGCACCCGCCCGTCCCAGGTTGAATCAATGTCAAATGGAAAGCCCTGATGCCCCTAACTCCATCCGCTCCCGATGGTCTGTGACAACCCCCGGACGGCGTCCCGTTACAGGTTCAGAATTAAGTTGACGCACGCTCTATTTTCGGCGAATATGGAGCCCATGAAATACATCCAACGGCTGCTCGAAGAAGACATCCGGCATGCGCTTCACCGTCATAAGAGCGTTCTTCTGCTGGGAGCCCGCCAAACCGGCAAAACGACGCTTACACAGCGTTTCAATCCCGATCTATTGATCTCGTTCATCCAGCCGGATATCCGGCAGCGATACGAGAAAGCGCCATCCATTTTGAAGGGTGAGGTTGAAGCGCTTAGGCCTCAAAAGGGTGCAAAGCGGCCTTTGATTATTCTCGATGAAGTTCAAAAAGTTCCAGCCATTTTAGACGCGGTCCAAGACTTGATTGACCGAGGTGTCGCGAGTTTCATTTTGACGGGTTCAAGTGCGCGTAAATTGCGTAAAGGTGCTCAACTCAATTTGCTGCCCGGAAGGGTTGTGGCCCTGCGAATGCAGCCCTTGAGTACGCTTGAATTTCCCCAAAAAAAAATAGAAGATCTTTTGATTTACGGGTCTCTTCCCGGAATGACTGCTGTCAAAAATGATAGAGACCGCGAAACAGATTTAGAGTCTTATGTCACAACCTATCTTGAAGAAGAGGTGCGCGCGGAAGCGGTTGTCCGTAATTTGGGGCATTTTGCGCGATTCCTTGAATTAGCAGCGTCCGAATCCGGACGCATCATTAATTTAAGAAAACTCTCGCAGGAAATCGGTGTCGCTCATACGACTATCGGATCCTATTACCAAATTCTGGAAGATTGCCTGATTACCGAACGCATCGAACCCTTAACGCAAAGCACTACAAGAAAAAAACTCACTAAATCCGAAAAAATTCTATTTTTTGATTTAGGCGTCCGCCGTCTGGCTGCCCGGGAGGGGATAAAGCTTTCGCGCGATAGGATGGGGCATCTTTTTGAGCAGTTTATCGGCCTCGAACTTTTGAGGGCAGCCTATGCAAAACATGAAAAGACCAAGATCCGGTTTTGGCGGGACCCCGATGGCCCCGAAGTGGATTGGATTATTGACGAGGCGGGTGCTTATACTCCGGTGGAAGTCAAATGGACGAATAACCCGGCCCCCTCAGATATCCGGCACCTTGAAGTATTTCTTTCGGAATACCCGTCATCGAAAACAGGGTACCTTGTCTGTCAAATTCCGCGCAAAATGAAATTAAGCGGAAAGGTATTCGCTCTCCCATGGCAGGCTATCCAGGAAATCGTAAAAAACTAATGGGAAATCCGAAAGAATCATCGGCTGTGAGCCGCTTCTTTGAAGTAACGCCCTTCCCAAATTCTTCCAGAGATTTGAATAGCCTACTTGCTTGAGTCCGGCGCTTTTTTGCTCAGTTTAGGCTTCCCCGCAAAACCCCTCTCACATACTCCGGCGTTCTTAGGGCATTGTTCCTGTTATAGCCCGCAACAACACGCACGGCTTCGGCGACTTCTTTTTCGGGATATTCTTTCATGAGGTGCAGGAATTGCCGGACCACGGTGACATCTTCGGGGTCATCCAGGGCGCCGGCGAAGAGGCGGGCGTTGTCGACAAGCGGTTTGCCGAATTTTTGGTTGAGGCCGTCAAAGCGGGCTGTGCGCTGGGCGGGGGTTTCGAGGGGATTGAGTTGGTAGCGGTTGGTGAATTCGCGCTGCCAGACTCCGCCCACGAGTTTTTTTTCAGAGGGGTAGATTTCGATGAGGTTTTGACGGCGCAGGGACCAGAGGCCGTGAATGAACGTGACCGTGTCTAAATGAAATTCTTTGGAAACGTCCGCAATGGAACCCAGCCAGAAGGGGACATTGCCTGAGATTTGTGCTTTGTTGAGGACGATGAGGTAGACAAAGAGGTCTCGCATCGAAAAGGTTTGGATATAGCCGTTTTTTACAAGGGCCGTTGGCACAAGAATCGGCTCGGGGGCCTCTGCTTTCGTGAGAGTCACTTTGACTTTATTTTGGCCCGCGTCTTGCCACTGGAGCAGGCCGTAGTTTTTGAGGAAATCGAGGGTGCGTTTCATTTCGTGGCGCAGGCTGGGGCCGACCCAGCGTTTTTTAAAGGGCAGACGGTCTCCCCAACTTTCAAGATCGAATTCGAATTCTTGCCGGCCTGTGGCCTGGGCTTCGCTTAGCAAGAGCAGATAAAGACCGAGGGTTCGGATTTGTCTGTTTTTAAGGGCATCCGGGAAAATTTTTGGATTCGTAAGAAGCCCGAGGGGAAAAGGGAGGCTGTCTTCTGATTTTTCGGCAGTTTGGAGCGTTTGTTCTTCGGCCGGCAGGGCTTCGAGGCGTTTTATTTTTTGAGCCGCGAGTTCTTTGGAATGAATGATGCTGGCGGTTTCATAGTTTTTAAGCAAGGCTTCGCGCGTCCAGTTCATGGAGCCTTCGATAACGGTTTTTTGGTCGATCACGATGAGTTTGTCGTGCAGGCGGCGGCTTTTGTCGACGTAGAAAATTCGGAGACCTTGACGGAGTAATTCGCGCTGAAGGTCGGGCCGCATGAAAAGGCGGTTGGTGCCAATCGAGGCCTGGCGCGCGTTGAGCCAGAGCCGGACTTTTTTGCCGGATTGGGCGGCATTGCCTAGGGCGGTGAGAAGCTGGTGGACGGGGTCTGCAGGCTGGGCTTGATATTGAATGGCGAACATCGATAGATCAATGGAACTCTGCGCGTTTTGCATGAGTGTGATGACGCGCTTGAGATAGGCGCGATCAGAGATGTCTTCAGCGAGGAGGGTGGTCTCGGGCCCGGCGTGGAGTTTCGGCAGAAAAAAAGTGAGCGCGAAAAAGAGAGCCAGGCACGGGTAAACCCGTGCCTTTTTCGTCCCTTTTTTTTCGTGTTGGATTTGACGCATGGAAGATTATCGCAAAGTTTTTGAATTTTATAAAACTTAATCTAAAACACGCTTCCCAAACACCTCAAGATATGCGAATATCATAGAAGCGGTTTCGTAAGTTCTCCTAAGTTTAATTCCCGTTTGTCATTGCGAGGAGTCCACCGTTTTTGGGTGGACGACGAAGCAATCCCAGATCAAAACTGAGATTGCTTCGCCCCTCAAACCTTAACGGGCTCGCAATGACAAACAAAGAAGCTAAAGCGACTTTATGAAACCAGTGCGTAGTCACTTTTACGAAGGCTTTTCCAAGAAAGGAAAAAATCGCCATGCCGTATGATGCAAAACTCGATGAATGTCTTTTCAGCAAGCCGTATGAGTATGAGGGCGGCAAAATTGTCGTCGGTGTTTATGCTTATAATAAGGGCCAGAAGAAACTTCAAATTAGCCGCGAAAATCTTTCCGCAGAAGGCGAAACCCGCTTTGCCAAGCTGGGCCGCATGACCAAAGACGAAGCCCAGGCGGTGCTCCCGCTGATCCAGGAAGCTTTGGGGGCGATGGGCTGAGCGAGTGTGATTGAAAAATTTACCTTCGACATTGTCGCGCCGCGCATCAAGCGCAAACTCATCCTGGTCAAAAATGACAGCGAGCGCCGCGAGCATGTCGTTTTAAAGCTGCTGGCTTATCTTCTTTTTTACGACGAACGTCTTAAGATTGAACCCGACCTCGGCATGCATTACCGTCCCGACCTGGCCGTTGAAGGGGAACACGGCGTTCCGGAAGTCTGGATCGATTGCGGCCAGATTGCGCTGGAAAAAGCCGAAAAGTTGTCCCGCAAGCTGCGTTCGACACGGCTGATTTTTATCAAAGAAAGCATTCAGGAGTTGCAGCGGTTTAAAGCGACCGTGGATAAAAAAGTCGAGCATGCCGCCCGCATTGAATACCTCGCTTTTGATTCCGGTGTGATTGCTGATATTGCTCTGCAGCTGGGAAGGTCGAATGAATGGACGCTGTATGAGGTTGACGAACATACCATCGGGATTACTTTTGGCGACAACGTTTTTGAAACCCGCCTGCACCGCATTGCGCGCAGTGACGCGTAAAACACAAAAAAGAGGACAGGCTGCTTTTTCAAAGCCTGTTAAAAAGCAGCCTGTCCCTGACCTAACTCTGCCGTTAATCGACCGCGTCTTCGATTTTGTCGCCGGCATCATCCAGCGCTTCTTCAATATCGTCTGCGGCGCGCTCGACATGATACTCTAAGTCATGGTCCGGCTTGTCTACCCGGTTGATGACTTTGACCGCCAGCGCAATCAGCAGCACCACAATGATAACCCCTAGAATTCGGTTCGTATTCATAAAAACACCGTCCGTATTTTTAGCGGCTTCTTCTCATTCCTTCTCTCCCTTGGGGGAGAAGGTTAGGATGAGGGGGGCGAGTCCTCCCCTCATCCCAGCGTTAACAGAACCTAGGCTTCGGCTTTCGTGCGGTTTTTGATTTCATCCACAATCCAGTTGTAGGATGAAAGCACGCCCTTGAATTGCTTTTGGACGGTTTTACGCAATTCATCATTCAACGGTTCGCCCAAGACATCCTTAAAGGATTCCACGGCGTCTTCTTCACCGGTGCGCACGGCATTGAGCACGGCAACATTATTTTCATCCGTGACAAACGCTTTCACATCGATCCAGGCGCGGTAGGCAGCGCCTTCCAGGGAGCCGCCGCCCTTTTCATACTTCTCGCCGAGGCGAGCAACCGCCGCCTGCAATTCCTCGCGGTAAGCGCGGCGCTCCTCCGATTTTTTCAGAAGATCATCCCGCAAATCGGCTTCGTTGACATTTGCAGCCGCGTCTTTAAAGCCTTTTTCGGCGTCGGTATGCCGTTCGATCAAATGATTGACTGCGGCAATGCCTTTATCGCTTGGAACGGTGTCAGCCCAAGCAGCAGGCCCTGCGGCCAGCAAAAAAACGGCGGTTAAAATGGCTAAAACAGATGGTGTTTTCATGGCACGTCTCCTTTGGGTTCATTTCGCGGCCGATTTGACTTTGATCAGTTTGGGCTTTTGCACCCTCGGCCGGTTTTTGACCTGCCGCGACGGGGCCTGCGGACAATGCGCGGAGGTTTGATCCTGACCGCTTTGCCCGTTTCGGCAGCCTGATAGATGGCCTCGATCATGCGACATCGCTTTAAGAAGGCATTTTCTGTGCCAGGCAGATTGCGAAGGAAGATGCCGGAAAAAGGGGCAGGAAAGACAGATTTTTGCCGCGGGAATCAGACGGGTTCGTCTTAAAATTCGGACAAAGAAGGGCTAAACGGCAGCTGCCGCAAAGGTGCCGCCCGTTATTTTTTGTGTTAGAATCACGCTATGATTGGCCGGTTTTCAAACCTCATTCAGCGGGATATTTGGCGGATGCGGGCCGCGACTTTGCGGGGGCCGCGCGGTTTTTTTCTGCGGTCTTTGCGCATCATCGTTGTTTCCGCGCGCGAATTTTCGCTCGATCAATGTTCTCTGCGGGCTTCCGCCTTGACCTTTTATTCCCTGCTGTCGATCGTGCCTGTCCTGGCGATGGCTTTCGGGATTGCAAAAGGGTTTGGCCTCGATGCGTTTTTGCGTGAAAAGCTGCTTGAAAACACACAGGGCCAGCAAGAGGTTTTTACCCGCCTCATCGAGTTCTCGGAAAATCTGCTGCAAAACACGCACGGCGGGCTCATCGCCGGCATCGGCGTTGCTTTCCTCTTCTGGACCGTGATCAAAGTGCTGGGCAATATCGAACAGTCTTTCAATGATATCTGGGGCATTAAGAAACAGCGCAATCTAAACCAGAAATTTACAGATTATCTTTCTTTGATGCTGATTTTGCCGCTGCTGTTTATCGTGGCCAGCAGCTCGACTGTTTTTGTCGTGACGCAGGTTACAAACATCACGGGCAAAGTTTATTTTTTAGGGCCCGTTTTTCTGATGAGCCTGCGCATTCTGCCGTATGCGGTTTTCTCGGGACTTTTAACGTATCTCTACATTTTTATGCCCAATGGGAAAATTAATTTTTTGTCCGCGCTGCTGGGCGGTGTCGTGGCAGGAACCGGCTATCAAATCGTGCAGTGGGGCTATATCCATTTTCAGGTCGGGATTTCACAGGCGGGTGCCGTCTACGGCAGTTTTGCGGCGCTGCCGCTTTTCTTGATGTGGCTCCAGTTGAGCTGGCTCATTGTGCTTTATGGTGCGGAACTGGCCTTCGCGCATCAAAATGATCAGACGTTTGAATTTGAGCAGGACTGCCTGAGCGCCAGTTATGCGTTTAAAAAACTGGTGGCGCTACGGATGACGCAGTTGAGTGTTCAGCGGTTTACGGAAGGGCAGGGGCCTTTGTCGGTAGAAGACATGGCTCAGCAGCTTGAAATTCCGGTCCGCCTGGCCCGTGATATCCTGCACCAGCTGGCGGAGGCGCGCATTCTGAGCCTGGCGCAAGGTCCGAATGAAAAAGAGAACCGTTATCAGCCCGCCCGCGATATCAACGCCATGACCGTACAATGGGTCATCCACCAGATGGAGCAAAGCGGCACGCAGGATATTCCGGTTGCAGAGTCTCCCGAATGGGAAAAGCTGCGCCGGACGCTGGAAACTTTTGAGCAAACGCTGGCTGCTCTGCCGGAGAACGCGCTGCTTAAGGATTTATCTGAGAATTCTGTGAGCGTTAAAGCGGCTGCGGGTGGGCCTTGTCTTCGAGTTCATGAATGACGGCAAACAACTCAGGAAGTTCGCCTTTATCGAGAATGCATAAAGCCCCGGCTTTTTCACAGTTAGCTTCAAACCCAAAGAGATGAAAACAGGTGAAAAATACGACGGGAATATCTTTGAGAGTCTCATCACTTTTAAGAAGTTGGCAAAGCGCAATACCTTCCATATCCGGCAGCACAGAGTCGAGGATAATGGCATCGGGTTTTTCTTGGGTTAAGAGTTTCAAGGCCGCTTTTCCCGTGCTTGCCGTAATGACGCGGACATGTTCTTTGTGGGCCAGCCTTTTTTGAATGATGTTTAAGGCCATTAAATCGCCCTTCACAATAAGAATAGTTCCTCGTTCCATGTCGTTTCCTTCCGATAATGCAAGTGTAGCTGGTTTCGCAGAAGTCTGGTTGAGCTTGGCGGCTTTTGGGGGAGGGCCGGCGATGAAACACGTGTGCGTAACCCCTTGCAAATTATCAAGTTACGTGTTAATCATTAAATAGACTAGCTGCCTGAGGGAAATACTATGAAAATGCGTTTGCCCGATGATTTGACCCATAAATTGATCGATCTCACAGAGAACGGTATGGGACGTCACAAAGTGACGTTGATCTTAAAAGACGGAACTACGATTGCGGACGTCGATGTCTATAACGCCACGATCGCATCCCTTCCCGATGGTTTAAAAGTCAACCCGGCGGATTGGGTGGATATTGTCTTGGATAAAAAAAGTTGATGCGGTAAGCCGGTTCGGCCCTTTGCGGGGAAGGCATTCAAGACGAGAAGCCCCTTTCACGAACATGTGGAAGGGGCTTCTTAAATTTGTGGGATTAGAGTCGCGTCATTTACGGTGCAGTTCTGAGGTAGTAGTTTCAAAATTTGTTGCTTTGCCTCAGGTTCAGAACTCTCAAATACTTCCGGGGCGCGATACGTCTTCGCTTTCCTAAACCAAATTTTGGGATATTATACCGCTATCTTCGCATTGTCCAAGAAGCTGTTTTTCAAATGGGTTACTATAGAAATCATGACGCTTGAACCATATCCTGTTTTTGAAGTTCAACCCGAATGGGTGCTTGAGCCTGAAGTTTTAGGGAGTAAAGAAAAATTCTGGTACCGTCGAGTAGAGGGCGAAAAAGAATGGTTGTTCAAATACCCTCAACCCGAGACAGGTCAACACTGGGCCGAGAAAATTGCAGAACAAGTCGCATTAGTTTTGGGTGTTCTTCACGGCAAAGTTGAACTGGCTATTTTTCAGAATACCCGTGGTTCCGCGACAGAATCATTCGTGGGTCGAGGTGAAAATCTTTTTCATGGGAACCAGCTTTTAGCAGGAAAAGTTTTTGGCTATGATCCTAGAAAACAATTTCATCAATCCGATCATACACTAGCAAATATTTTTACCGCTTTGGAAAACACCTTTACAGCAGAGACGGGGCAAGAAAAGGCTAAAAAAACTTTGGCTCGATATTTTATTTTGGATGCGTTGCTTGGTAATACTGACAGACACCATGAAAATTGGGCTGTTTTAGCGATTAAAGGGCCTGATAGGTGGGGCGGTCGTATGGCGCCCAGCTTTGATCATGCGTCTTCTTTGGGCCGGGAATTGAGAGATAAAAGCCCCAAAAAGAGCCGCGTGCGCCTTCTTGCAGAGGGAAGGGTTGGCGCGTATTCAGAAAAGGCCCGAGGGGCAATTTTTCTGAAGAATACAGATAAACATGGTTTAAGCCCATTGGAGTTGATTAGAAAGGGAATGGAGGCATAGCCCTTGTATTTCCAACCTGCTTTAACTATTGCAAAACGCCTAACCCATGAAAAGATTGTTGAAATTGTGAATAGGGTTCCAAACGACTGGATGACGGAAATTACTAAAAAATTTACAGTTGACCTTGTATGCTATAATTTAAGCAAATTAGAGGAACTTGAGAATGAGTAAAACACTTTTTTTAGCATGGCAGGACACCCCAACACGAGAATGGTTTCCTGTAGGCCGCTTGGACGCGAGAGTGGCTTCGAAATCACCATTATATCGGTTTCGATATGTACAGGGGGCTATGACTGCCCATAATAAAGTGGGATTTGAACCCTTGTATGATTTCCCAAACTTTCATGAAAGTTATAGTTCTTCGGTTCTTTTTCCGCTTTTTCAAAATAGGGTAATTGGCCGAGAAAGGAAAGATTTTCGTCAATATTTGGAATTTCTTGATTTGGCTGCAAGTCAAGGTGATCCAATGGAGATGTTGTCAATTGATGGCGGTTATCGGGCCACAGATAATTTTGAAGTGTTTCCGAAAATTGAACAACGTGAAGATGGTCGCTTTTCCTGCCGTTTTTTCTTACATGGCTGTCATCATACTAATTCGGATGCCAAAAGCCGTTTAGATTCTCTTAAGCCTGGAGAAAAACTATATATTTCCGTTGAACTCACTAATCCGGCTACTGGTCTTGCTGTTCAGATTATGACGGAAGATTATCATATGGTTGGATGGGCGCCTCGTTATTTAGTGTCGGATTTAGTTCGCGCCATTGCAAAAGGAATGGATTACACCGCTACTGTTGTTCGTATCAATCCTCAACCAGCGCCTTCAAAACAACGTGTTCTTGTGGAAATGCAGGGACGCTGGCCCGATATTGAACCCATGGAAACAGAAGATTTTATTCCTCTATCGAAGTAAGAACTTCCCCATATTAAGCTGCTAAAGAGATTTTGGCGCTTTCCATTAAATATGAACTTCGGAAGGCTTTATTGTTCGGCTTTGAGCCCGAGGGAATCGCCGAGAGGTTTTGCTTTTTCAAGGAAGGCTTTTTCGCGGTCATCAGTCATTTGCAGATATTGATTATAAAGGCCAAAAATTTCCCCGTCTTTCTGGATGATCTTCAAAGCTTCGCCCACACCTGCGCTGCGGTTAGCGTAGAAAAGTTGAACCCGCCTGTTGCGTTCGGTCAATGAGTTCAAAATCTGCTGCTGCATTTCGTTCTGCTGGGGCCGCGCAAATTGAAGGACGCTAAGCGTTTCCATAAATTTTTGCTGCGCATCCTTGCGCAAACCGGTAACCGCGTTTGTGGCTTCCGTCTGTGTGTGTTGGACGGCCTCGTGAACTGCGTGGACCATGCGGCGGGAGCGGATTTTCTCCTTGGTGTAGAGGTAAAATGTGGCGAGGTTGGTGCCGGCAAGTACGAGAAGCGCCGCTGCGATTAAAACATAAAAGCGGTTTTTCATGTTTAGAACAGGTATTGGGCCGCGTGTTCCGCTGCGCCCAGAAGCGGACCTTGGAAAAAACCGGCAGCCACAAGGGCTGCCGCAAGCGCCAGGAGCATCCCTTTCGAAGCGGGGCAAAGCGTAATGGGTTCCTCGCGGCTGGGCGGTGCGAAATACATCACACGTACGATGGCAAGATAGTAATAAAGCGAAATAGCTACTGCTAAAGAACCCACGAGGGCCAGCGGCGTCAGGCCTTGCCGGACTGCGGCGAGCAGCACGAGGAATTTACCGGTAAAGCCAGCCAGCGGGGGCACGCCCGCGGACGAGAGCAGCGCCAAAAAGAAAATGCCTGCCAGAAAAGGCGAACGGCGGCCGAGCCCCCGGTAAGCGTCAATCCGGTCGCTGCCGAGTTCTCGGCCGGCAATGGCAATGACTAGAAAAATCGTTAGTGTCGTCAGTGCATAAGCCGACAAATAAAAAAGTATGGCCGCGACACCCACTTCACGGCCCGCCGCAACCCCGATGAGCAGATATCCCGCATGGCTGATACTCGAATAGCCGAACAAACGTTTGATTTGTGTTTGTCTCAGGGCGCCTAAAGCGCCGTAGAGCAGGGTCAAAAGCGCCAGCGTGCCGAAAAGCAGGGCGCGTTTGTCTTCCAGGGGCAGAAAGACGGTATACAGAACGCGCAAAATGGCGGCAAAGCCCGCGGCTTTGGAAGCGACGGAAAGAAACGCCGCGGCCGGGGTTGGCGCGCCTTCATAAACATCCGGAATCCAGAGTTGAAAAGGGAAAACGCCGGCTTTGAAGAAAAGGCCGGCCAGCACCATGAGCGCGCCGGTTACAAGCAGGGGATTTTGCGGGTCGTTTACAAAGCTAGCGCGCACATCGGGAAAAAGCGTGCTGCCCGCGGCCGCATAAATCAGGCTGATGCCAAAAATAAGTACCGCGGATGCAAGCGAGCCCAGGATGAAATACTTCATGCCGGCCTCGATGACCACCGGATCATTTTTGAGATAGGCGTTCAGAATATAAAAGCCGAGCGTGACGGTTTCGAGCGCCAGGAACAGAACTAGAAAATCGTTGGCTGAAACGAGCAGGAAAAAACCGGCCAGAACGACCCAAAGGACGAGGAAGAATTCATGGGAACGCTCCAAGCGTTGATCGAAAAACTCACGCGACATTTGGATGACGGCGCCGGCGGCCAGCAGAAAAATAAATTTGAAAAAGGCCGCAAACGGGTCGGAAATATAAGTTCCGCCAAAAGCGGTTCCCGCTTTCGGTTCAATGCAGAGTAAGGCGGCAAAAGCCGCGAGAAGCCCGCC
The DNA here is from genome assembly GCA_023247055.1 of Candidatus Omnitrophota bacterium. Classification (GTDB taxonomy): domain Bacteria; phylum Omnitrophota; class Omnitrophia; order Omnitrophales; family Aquincolibacteriaceae; genus JAHFHB01. Next base: position 113,461 of record JAHFHF010000002.1, on the reverse strand, counting down.
AAGCTGCAACAGATTGCGGACTTTTTTATAAAAAGCCTCGTCCTTGAACTGGAATAATTCGAAAAAAGTGAGCAGCGCCAGCACCCCCAGGACGACCCATTCCGGCGTTAAGAGTAAAAGGTTCATCTCAGCGCTGCCTTCCGCTCAAACGGAGCGGCGGACAGCGCAGTCCTTGCCTCCGGAAAGGGCAGCGCTGCCTTCCGCTCAAACGGAGCGGCGGACAGCGCAGTCCTTGCCTCTGGAAAGGAGAGCAATCCCCCCACGGCGGGTTCGATGAGGCGCAAGAGTCCGTTAGGCCAGATGCCAAAGACGAGAAGCGCCGCCAGCAAAAGAATAAATGGAAAACGCTCTACGAAACCCGCCGCATCTTTCAAGGCGGCCCAGCGCGGGTTCGGCTGACCGAAGCAGACTTCTTTGATGGCGCGTAAAAAATAAATCGAAGACACCAGCACGCCTATAACGGCCATCACGACAACCGCCGGGAAACGGTTCCACGATCCGATGAAAACCAAAAGTTCGGAAACAAAATTGGCAAAACCGGGCAGGCCGATCGCGGCCATGAAAGTCATGATCAGGCAGATCGAAAGAAACGGAAGCTGTTTGGCCAGGCCGCCGAAATCATTCAGGGTGCGGATGTGCGTGCGTTCGTACAGAAAACCGATTCCGGCAAAAGCGCAGGCGGCCATCAAGCCATGGGCAAACATCAGCAAAACGGCGCCGGAAAGACTGAGCGTGGTCATGGCCGCAAGGCCCAGCATGAGATAGCCTGCATGGCTGACCGACGCAAACCCGGTCATGAACAACAGGTCTTTTTGGCGGATGGCTGCAAAACCCGCATACAAAATTCCAATCCCAGCCAGCACGGACAGCCATGGGCCGGCGGCAGTGACGCCCTCAGGCATAAAAGCCACGGCAACGCGTAAAATTAAATAGGGGCCGACTTTTTCCATCACGCCGGCATGCATCATGTTCAACGTTGTGGGCGACACTGAGCAGCCGATGGGCGCCCAGCTATGCAGGGGCCACAGAGCGGCCATAACGCCAAACCCCAGAATAATCAGCGGCGCGATCAAGCGCTGGGTTTCCGGCGCAAGTCCGCCGCGGGCATGCAGGCCTTCCGCTAGCGTGATCAAGTCAAAACTGTTCAGGCCTGCTTCGCGGTAAAAAAACAAAATTCCAAACAAGGCCAGCATGGCGCCGGCGGTGATAAAAAGGGCCATCTTCATCGCGCCGTATTCTTTGTTCTTGCTGCCCCAGACGCCGATCATGGGAAAAACCGGAATGAGCGTCATTTCGCAAAAAAGATACAGGAAGAAAAGATCGAGGGATGTGAACACCCCGTAAAGGGCACCGGTCAAAAGCAGAAAATAAAATAAATACTCTTTCAGACGCTCTTTGGCCCAGCAGGCCGTGAAAACACTGGCAAGCGATACCAGGGCATGCAGCAGGCACAATGTCAGATTAATGCCATCCAGCCCCAGGCGGTAGTGAATGCCCAGAGAGGGCAGCCAGGCATGCGTCACCACAAATTGAAAACCCGCAAGGCTGGGTTTAAATAAGGCGCACAAAGCCAGGGTCAAAGCGCAAGGTACGGCCGTTGCGGCAAGGGCGAAATTTTTTAAAGCACGCTCATGGTTAGCGGGAATGAGCAGTAAAAGCAGGGCTCCCGCCAGCGGAATCCACGGAAGCAGAACGATCATGCGGCGCCTCCGAGGCAGAAATAAATCAGCGCCGCCAGCCCGGCCGCAAAAATAAGCATGTAAAACTGCACCACGCCGGTTTGAAGTTTTCTCAGAAGATCGCCTGCGCGGCGTACGGCTGCGGCGGTGCCATTGGCACCGATTCCCACCACGACCAGTTTTTCAAATAAATCCATGAAAGAGGCCGTGCGTTCCTGAATATTCACAATGAACCAGTCATACGCGGCGTCAAAGAAGAATTTTTTCTCCAGGACGGCTCCGATGGTTTTGAAAGCGGGGACCTGCTGCGAGAGGCCTTCAGGCCGGCTGCGAAAAAGCACCAGCCCCAGCACAAAACCCGCGGCTGCAAGCCCGAGCGACAAAGGCACAAGAAAAGCCGGATGCGGGGCGGCAGGGCCGGCATGGCTTTGCAAAAGAGCGTGTACCGGTAAAAATCCGGCCACGACAGTCAAGATGCCTAAAAGAACGAGCGGCGCTGTCATGCGCCAATCGGGTTCATGCGGTTCCGGGCTGGGGCCGTCTGCCGCAGGGCTTTTTGCGGAAAGAAAAACGGCCGTGATCAGCCGGCCCATATAAAACGCGGTCATAAACACAACAGCCGCGGCCGCGCTAAATGCGGCTTTGGAGCCATGCCAGGCCGCTTGGAGAATCGCTTCTTTGCTGAAAAACCCGCTGAGCGGAGGCATGCCGATCAAGGCCAAGGTGCCGATCAGAAAAGTCAGGGAGGTCAGCGGCATTTTTTTGGCCAAGCCATGGCCTGTCATTTCCCAAATGTCCTGCGTGTGCAGCGCATGAATCAGGCTGCCGGCCCCTAGGAACAGCAGGGCTTTAAAAAAAGCGTGGGTAAAAAGATGGAACATGCCGGCTTCAGGACCGCCGAAGCCGATGGCCATGACCATGGTGCCTAATTGGCTGAGTGTTGAATAGGCGAGGATTTTTTTTATGTCGTTCTGGACTACGGCAATCAGGGCCGCCATGAGGGCTGTCAGAGTTCCGGTCCAGCCGATGAAAAGCATGACATTGGCATTGAGTTCAAAAATAAAAAAAAGACGGGCCAGCAGGTAAACACCGGCCGCGACCATGGTCGCGGCATGAATCAGCGCGCTGACGGGAGTCGGGCCTTCCATGGCGTCCGGCAGCCAGACATGCAGCGGCAGCTGGGCTGATTTACCCACCGCGCCGAAGAAAAGACTGATGCCGATCATAAGCATAGCGGACGCGGGAATGGCGGCTTGCGGCAGGGCCGCTTCGATCTCGCGGAAATTAAACGTGCCCAGCCCGGCCTGTGCCAAAAATCCCCACAGGGTCAGGATGCCGATCAGCATGCCTGCATCTCCGACGCGGGTCGTGAGAAACGCTTTTTTGCCGGCCAGCGCGGCCTCGTTTTTCTGATACCAAAAACCGACGAGCAAGTAAGAGCTCAGGCCGACCAGTTCCCAAAAAATAAAAATCTGAATCAAATTGCTGGAGAGCACAATGCCGAGCATGGAAAATGCAAACAGAGAAAGCGACGCAAAGTAGCGCGCGTAACTTTCATCTTTTTCCATATAGGCCATCGAGTAAAGAAAAACCAGCGCGGAAATGCCGGTGACCACCAGCAGCATCACGTAAGACAGGCCGTCTAAAAGCAGGCCGAACTCTACGGTCAGCGAGGGCAGGCGGATCCAGGCATAGGAAGCTTCAAGCGGCAGACTGTGGCTTTGGAGAAGCTGCGGAAATTGCAGCAGGAGTGCTGCGGCCAGCGCAAAGCAGCCGCCCATGACGGACGTGGCTAAGACCGCAGCCGCCTGCGGCCGGCGCAGCAGAAAAAAGAAAATCAGAAGCGCTGCGGCCAGCGGAGCGGCCAGAATTATTCCAGAAATCGTCAGCATAGGAAGTGATCAGTGATTGAAAAGCAGTGGAACGTTAAAAAAAATTATCCTCATCATTGTTTTAGCATTGAAGGCGACTTTGAAATTTACGAGAGCGCATTTTTTATAAACCTCACCGATCGCTGGTCACCTGTCACTGCTCTTCAGCCTTTGAGCTGTTGAATATCGTGCGTATCCAAACTGCCGCCCCGGCGAAAAAGCAAAACGGCAATGGCCAGGCCGATGGTGACTTCTGCGGCGGCAATGACCATGACAAAAAAAGCCATGAGTTGTCCGTCAAGCTGGCCGTGCATGGCCGCGCCGGCGACGAGATTTAAATTGGCGGCATTCAACATGAGTTCTATGGAAAGCAAGAGCGAAAGAATATTGCGGCGGATTAAAATGCCTAAAAGCCCAATGCAGAATAGAAGCGCGCTTAGGATCAAATAATGGCTGGCCGGGATCATGCGGCGTCATCCTTTTTAGCCAGGGACACGGCGGCAAACACACCCAGCAGAATCAGGAGCGAGGCCCATTCAAACGGCAGAAGGTAGTCCCGGAAAAGTGTTTTTCCGATATTTTCGACGGTGCCCAGCGGCATTTGGAGGGCGGGTAAAGGCATTTTGTGCAGCATGAGAACAAAAAAAGCGGCCAGCCCCAGGCTTAAGGCCCCGGCCGGCAGCAGGTAAATACCCCGGAAGCGCTGATGCAGAGGAGCCTCCACGGCGGCGATGCCTTGCAGCATGATTACAAAAAGAAAAATCACCAGGACGGCGCCGGCATAGACGACCAACTGGGCCATGGCCACGAAATAAGCGCCCAGCAGGGTGAAGAGCCCTGAGAGTCCGGCCATGGTCACGATGAGAAGAAGGAGGGCCCGCGTGGGTTTGGGATGCAGAATGACACCCAGAGCGCTTGTCACGCACAGGACCGCAAAAAAATAAAACAAAAATTTTTGAGTCATAGTTATTTTGCGGGGCGGATCAACCTATCCCCGCGGCAGCAGAAGGGAATTACGCGGTAATTTTTTCAAAAGACTGAGTCAAAAGCGCGGCTCTATTGTGAGCCACGCTGAAAAAGCCTTTACCGACTTTGAATGCCACTTCAACGCCGTTTTTTTCACGGACTGTGCAAAGTCCTGCGCCTGCAACGGTGACATAGGGAGCATGATTAGCGAGAATGCCGGCCGAACCGGCTTCCAGCGGAACGCAGGCATGCACGATTTCTCCCGAATATTCCTGTCCCTGCGGAGTCGTAATATCTAATTTGAATGATGCGATCATCGTGTTGAAACCTATGTCATCCTGAGCCTGCGGATGTTTTGGCGGTAGGCGAAGGATCTCAGTCTGAGATTCTTCGCTTCGCTCAGAATGACAATTAACCCTTAGCTTTCATTTTTTCGAAGTTCTCAACTACGTCTTCGATGCCGCCCGCCATATAAAAACATTGTTCGGGAATAGGGTCGAATTCGCCGGCTGCGACGCGTTTGAAACTCTGAATCGTATCTTTGAGTGAGACGTACTTGCCTTTGACGCCTGTAAAGGCTTCAGCGACCGAGAACGGCTGGGAGAGAAAACGTTCGATCTTGCGCGCGCGCATGACGATTTGACGGTCTTCTTCCGAAAGTTCGTTGATGCCGAGAATGGCGATGATGTCTTTTAAGTCTTTGTAGCGCTGCAGAATGCGCTGCACTTCACGCGCGGTTTTGTAATGCTCTTCGCCGACCACATGCGGGTCGAGCATGCGCGACGTCGAGGCCAGCGGATCAACGGCCGGATAAATGCCCAGCTCGGCGATCTGGCGCGACAACACTGTGACGCCGTCTAAATGGGAAAATGCGGTGGCCGGGGCCGGGTCGGTCAAGTCGTCGGCCGGAACGTAAATGGCCTGAACGGAAGTGATCGAGCCGGATTTTGTCGAAGCGATCCGTTCCTGAAGCGCGGCCATTTCCGTCGAAAGATTCGGCTGATAACCGACGGCGGACGGCATGCGTCCGAGAAGCGCCGAGACTTCAGAGCCGGCCTGGGTGAAACGGAAAATGTTGTCGACGAAAAGCAGCACGTCTTGATGCGCCTCGTCGCGGAAGTATTCTGCCATGGACAGTCCGGTCAAAGCGACGCGCAAGCGGGCGCCCGGCGGTTCATTCATCTGCCCAAAAACAAGCGCGGTTTTTTTATGCACGCCGGATTCATTGAGTTCCAGCCACAAGTCGTTGCCTTCACGGGTGCGTTCGCCGACGCCGCAAAAACAGGAAACGCCGCCGTGCTGAGTCGCGATGTTGTGAATGAGTTCCATGACAATGACTGTTTTGCCCACGCCTGCGCCGCCGAACAAGCCGACTTTGCCGCCTTTGGGGTAGGGCGCCAGCAGATCGACGACTTTGATGCCGGTTTCAAGCGTGCTTGTGACCGGCAAAAGATCTGTGTAATCGGGGGCCGGACGGTGAATGGCGTAGCGTTTTTCCGGGTGAGCGATCGGGCTTTGTTCATCAATCGGCTCGCCGAGAAGATTGAAAATCCGCCCGAGTGTTTGCTCTCCCACGGGAACGGAAATAGGGGCGCCGGTGTCGGTCGCATCCATGCCCCGGACCAGGCCGTCCGTCGAGGCCAAAGCGATGCAGCGCACGGTGTTATTGCCGCTGTGCTGGGCCACTTCGAGTACCAGTTTGCTGCCGTCGGTCCGGGTCAGTTCAATGGCGTTTAGAATTTGTGGGAGATGTCCGGATTCAAACTGGATATCAACGCTGGGGCCCATGACTTGCACGACTTTTCCAACCTGCATACAAAACCTCCTGAATTTTTTTCATGCGCGGCGTTTGCCCCGCGCGCGTTACTTTTTCGAAGCTTTTGAACCGGAAATAATTTCGATGATTTCTTTTGTGATAATGGTTTGACGGATTTTATTTCGCACCAGTGTAAGCGATTCCGTCATTTCTTTCGCGTTTTTGGTTGCCTGGTGCATGGCATTCATGCGGGCCATGTGCTCGGCCACAAACGATTCGAGAAAGATCATGCGGATCTTGGCCTCGAAAAACTCCGGAACGATCTGCTCAAAAATAGCTTGAGGCGAGGGTTCGTAAATATAGTTATCCAGCATTTTTTTCTTGGCGGCGCTGTCAGCCTCTTTTTTCCCCGCAGGCGGGGCAGGCGGTTTAAACGGCAGCACCTTCTCAATGACGGGTTTGGCGGTCATGACCGAGAGGACATGCGTGTAAATAATATAAACGGCATCGACTTCACCGCGCAGATAATGACCCGCCAACGAGCCGCTCATTTCTTTGATCGCCGGTTCGATTTGATTGGACCGCAGGTCCGTCAAGCTTTGTGCGAGTTCAAACTTGGCCCGCTTGAGCGCATTGACCCCCACTTTACCCGCGCCATAAAGAAAAGGCACATGGTGGGTCGGCCGGGCCAAAAAGTTGCGCGCCAGGTCCGTCAAAAACATATTGTAGGCTCCGCACAAGCCTGTGTCGGCCGTGATGACAAGCAGTGCGGTGTTCTTCTCTTTGCGGTTTTCAAAAAACGGATGTGCCGCGCTTTGCCCGGTTTGGGGAGCGCCGGATTGTTCCGCTTCCACGAGATTGGCAATGATTTTGCCCAGGCCTTCTGTGTAAGGCCGTGTTTTGTTCAGCAGAGTTTGAAAACGGCGCAGCTTGGCGGCTGACACCATTTCCATGGCGCGCGTGATTTTACGCGTGCTTTCAACGCTCTTGATACGGCTTTTTAAGATGCGCAGTTGTCCAGCTGACATGAAACTCCGTGGATGGTGACTAGCGCTTAGTGACTGGTGATTGGTGAAAACATTTTACGGGTCATCCGCCGCTTATCATTGCTCTTATTCACTAATCACCAGTCACAGGTCACTGTTTCGAAAATTGCTCTTTAAATTTGTTAACGGCTTTACGCAGCTTGTCTTTTAAATCATCGGAAAGGGCTTTCTTTTCCGAGATTTCGATCGGGAGCGCCGCATAGTTTTTTTGCAAAAAGGCGAGCAGTTCTTTTTCAAAAGAGGCGATGCGGCCAAGCGGCACATCATCGAGCAAGCCGTCATTGCCGGCGAAAATAATCGCCACTTGCTCTTCAAGCGTGCAGGGCTTGAAAACATCCTGCTTCAGGATTTCCACCATGCGCGCGCCGCGTGTGAGCTGATCTTTGGTGGCTTTATCAAGGTCTGTTGATAGCTGAGCGAAGGCCGCGAGTTCGCGGAACTGGGCCAGCGCCAGGCGCAGCGAACCGGCCACTTGTTTCATGGCCTTGGTTTGGGCGTTGCCGCCGACGCGTGATACCGACAGCCCGACGTTAATGGCCGGACGAATACCCGCGTAAAAAAGATCGCTCTCAAGATAAATTTGGCCATCGGTGATCGAGATGACATTGGTCGGAACATAGGCTGAGATATCACCGAGTTGAGTCTCGATAATGGGCAGCGCTGTCAGGGAGCCGCCGCCTAAATCGGGACGCAGTTTGGCCGCGCGTTCCAGCAGGCGCGAGTGTAGATAGAAAACGTCGCCCGGATAAGCTTCGCGGCCCGGCGGACGCTGCAGCAGAAGCGAGAGTTGGCGGTAAGCGACAGCATGCTTGGAAAGGTCGTCATAGATGACCAGGGCATGCCCGCCGTTATACATAAACTCTTCACCCACAGCGCAGCCTGCGTAAGGCGCTAGGTATTGAAGGGGGGCGGCATCGTCTGAAGAGGCGCAGACGATCGTGGTGTAAGCCATGGCGCCATGTTTTTCCAGTGTTTGTGCGAGTTGGACCACGCTTGAAAGTTTTTGACCAATCGCCACATAGATGCACTGAACGCCGCTTGTTTTTTGATTCAGGATCGTGTCAACCACAATGGCGGTCTTGCCGGTCTGGCGATCGCCGATGATGAGTTCGCGCTGGCCTCTGCCGATAGGGATCATGGCATCAATGGCCTTAATGCCGGTCTGCAGAGGTTCTTTGACGGGGGAGCGCTGAATCACAGAGGGCGGGTTGGCTTCAAGCGGGCGTTTTTTTGCGGCCGCGACCGGACCTTTGCCGTCGAGCGGTTCGCCGAGCGGATTGACGACACGGCCTACCAGAGCAGGTCCCACGGGAATTTCGACAATACGCCCGGTGCGTTTGACTTCAGCACCTTCTTTGATATTTCTGTCGGAGCCCAAGATCACCACGCCGACATTGTCTTTTTCAAGGTTCAGCACCAGACCGTAGGTTTCATCAGGAAACACGACGAGTTCTGAAGCCATGACGTCTTCGAGTCCATAGACGCGCGCAATGCCGTCACCGACTTGAAGAACATAGCCTATGGATTCAAGGGCGAGTTTGCTTTCGTATTGCCGGATTTCTTTGGAAATAGCTTGCGTGACTTCGTCGGTTTTCAACATCGCGACACCTTCTATCGTGCTGGTTGTGTGGGCGCATGGGATAGCCAAAGCGCCTTTACGTTGAGACTATAATTATTGCGCTAAAAGCCGCTGACGTATCGTTTCAAGACGATGGCGGAAGCTGGCGTTATATTGGTGATGCCCGAACCTCAGGATGAGGCCGCCCAGAATTTTGGGACGGACTTCTGAGAGCATGCGGATCTTAACGCCCAGTGTTTTGCTCAAGTAGGCCGAAAGACGGCTTTTAAACGGCTCACTCAAGGGAACTGCGCTGATCACGCTGACTTCCTTAATTCCTTGCTTCTGTTCGCAAAGCCTCTGGAATTCCAGCTGAATGGGGCCAAGCTGCGCGAAACGTTTTTTGTCGAGGAGGACCTTTAAAAAATTGAGTAAAAGCCCGGAGGATTTTCCCGCCAGGATTTTCTCTAAAAACCGTTCCTTTTCTGCGCCGCTCACCGCAGAATTAAGAATCAGTTTCAAGACGGCCGGATTTTTGCGGATCGCCTCAGCAAAAGCCGCGCACTCCTGGTTGACGGCATCGAGACTTCCCTTTTCATCTGCAATTTCAAAAAGGGCCTTTGCATAACGAACCGCGATTTCCGAACGCTTCATGAAAGAGTGGCCCCTTCTTCGATGCCGGCAATGATTTTTTCAATCTTTTCCTGCTGTTTCGTATCCGTGAGGTGTTCATTCAGCACTTTTTCCGCGACCTGCAGCGAAAGCTCGACGACGCTTTTTTTCAGAACCATCTGGGCTTTTGAGATTTCAATATCCAGGTTCTGCTGCGTTTTTTCAAAAACTGCCTGGGCTTCGGCGCGGGCTTTTTCCTGAATGTCGCGTGAAATTTTACGCCCCTCTTCGACAGCTTCCTGGACTTTGGAACGCGCTTCCTCTTCGATTTTGGCAAGACGCGCGGCATACTCTGTTTTAAGGGCCTCGATTTCGCGTTTCGCGGCCTCAATGGATTCAAACTCTTGCCGGATTTTGGCACGGCGGGCTTCAAGAGAGTCTAGGATCGGTTTCCACGCCAGCTTGCGCAGCGTGAAAAAAACAATCATAAACGCCAGGAGCTGAACGATAATTTCAGCCGGAATGAGGTTGGCTTTAAAAAACTCCATAATGCGGAACTTAGATCTTGCCCATCAAAGAGAAGGCAAAAACGAGCGCGTACAGCGTCAACGCTTCGATCAGCGCGCAGCCGGCCATCATGTTCACAAGAATTTTTGTCGAGGCTTCCGGCTGGCGGCCGATGGCTTCGAGGGCGGATCCGACGGCCGTTCCAAGACCAATACCGCAGCCATGGGCGGCGATGGCGATACCGAGTGGCAAAGAAATAGCAAGAGCTGCGCTTGGTTCCATTAGAAACTCCTTATTGTTTTTTTAATGAGCATGCTGCGCGTTCGCGCTGTGTTCTTCATGCCCGTGTTGTTCATCGTGAGGTAAAATCAGTGCAAGGTAAACCGTGGTCAAGAGCATGAAAACAAACGCCTGGATCACGCTGAAAGTAATGACCAGTATATTCGCAAAAAGCTGAAAAACAAAGGGCTTGTAGGTGAAGAGGGTATTGAGTTCCGCAAATTTAAGCAGCAGGCGGTCCTCGCTGGAGATATTGGCAAAAAGACGCAGCGACAGGCTGAAGGGGACGGCCAGCACTTCCAGAAAAATATTCAAAGGCAGCATCATGGGTAAAAGGATGAAACTGACGACCGTGGACGGGTTGCCGGCCAGGTGCTTTAAATAATTCCACACACCTTGTTCGCGGATACCCGTGATCTGGACATACAAAATGACAATGAGGCCGAGGGGAAACGTAATGCTCCAGGCAGAGGTCGGTGATTTCCAGAAGGGCAGCAGGCCGCCCCAGTTCATAACCAGAATATAAAAAAATAAAGTACCCAAGAATGGAATGTGTTTAGGCGCGTGTTTTTCACCGAGGATGCCGGTGACAAAATTGGCAATCGCTTCCATGATGGTTTCCATGAAATTACGCAGCCCTTGCGGCACAAGGCTTTCAGCCCGCGCTGCGCGGATACAGAGAAAGCAGATCAAACCGGCAGCGAAAAGCGAAAAGAAAAGCGTCTGGTATTGGTTCAGAAAAGAAATGACGGCGTTGTCAGGGTAACTCTGGTGGAGCAGTGTGATGAAATTGGGCAGTTCGTGGGCGTCATGATGCTCGCCGGAGGCGGCGGCGTGATGAACCGTCGAATACGCTTGATCAGCCATGATGACTATTTTCGAGTTGAGTCAGAATCTTGTATTTGTTTAATTAAACGCGCAACCTGAATCCCGGATGCCAGAATTCCAAGGACAATAAAGAGAGGCATCCAGCCGGATGACAACCCCCAAAACTTCACCGCAATGAATCGCCACAACAAATAGCCTGCCAAAGGCCCGCCCAGCAAAACCAAAGGGACCATCATTGCAATTCCAAGGATCCAAAATTGCTTATAGGCGTCATTTTTTGGACTTGGCACCACGGTCCTCATTCGCGGCCGATGGGCAGCGAGACATCTTAGATCACTCAACCTATTATATTGGCAATGGTTAGAACGATTTCGGAACAGCAGTGAAGAATCGGTATTATCGGGTAAGACCGCAGGCCTTGTCAATGGAAGATTCCCTGTTTTCGCGCCACGTTAAAGGGAACTGTGCCGGACAATCACTTATAGCGTGTTGAAGCGGAGTCATGCTAATATTCATTTCTCCCATACTCCTTATTTTTACGATGTTGATGCGGAACGGAATTATTGCTCGAGCGAAATATTGACCCATGCCTTCACTTACCACTCCCGCTGATAAAACAGCCTTAGCGGCTTTTTTTTCCCTGCTCATTTTTTTAACGGCTGATTTTACGGCCGGCCGTATTTTTACCCACGTCCTTCAGCAGCAAAAACTGGAACGGGACCGCATTCAGACGGATTTTGCTGCGATCAAGGACGAATCCATCCCTTATCACCATGACTTCAAACCCAATCAAGACATGGCGATGACCTGGGCCTTTTATATTTATCGCCTCAAAACAAACTCTCTGGGTTTTAGAGATGCCCGCGTACGTGACGTCAGCCTGACGCCTGCCAAACAGCGCATCCTCCTTCTTGGAGATTCGTTCACGGAAGGCGCGGGTTATGATTTTGAGAAAACGTTCGCCGGACTTCTGCAGAAGGACCTCGAGAAAGACGGAATCGAGGTGTTGAATGGCGGCGTCACGCTTTATTCGCCTCTGATTTACTACAAGAAAACGCAGTATTTATTGGAATCGAAAGGGTTGAAGTTTGATGAGCTTGTGGTGTTTCTCGATGCCGGAGATATTGCGGATGAAGCCCATGGGTTTTATGAAGACGAAGCAGGCCGCGTCCGCAAACGGCCTGAGGCGGAGGATCAACAAGACCGCCATTGGTCCGTAGTTCTCAACCAATTCCTTAAAGACAATTCGATTCTGGGCCGGACCCTTGCTGCCATCCACCGCTCGTTCACCATGCAGGAAAAAAGTTTTAAGCGCCGCAGCGCTCTTTGGACTGTCAAAAAGGAACTTTACGAAGAGTTCGGACGCCAGGGGCTGCAAAGAGCCGAGGAACATATGAACGCCCTCCAGGCCTTGCTTCAAAAACATGGCATCAAACTCACAATAGCCGTTTATCCCTGGCCGGACCACATTTTTTATCAGGACCGGGATTCCATTCAGGTGCGCTTTTGGAAAAACTGGGCCGAGACTCATCAAGCCTCGTTTATGAATTTCTTTCCCGATTTCATCAATGGACGCCCCTACCGGCAGGTGCTGTGGGATTATTTTATCCCGGGCGATGTGCACTGGAATGAAAAGGGCCACAAACTGATCGCGGAGTCTTTTCTCAAACAATGGCGGCATGAATAATGCTTTTTAACTCCGTCACCTTTGCCGTCTTCTTTGCCATCTTCTATCCGCTTTACCGCCTGGCCAGCCACCGCGGGCAGAACCGCTTACTCCTGGCAGCGAGTTACATCTTCTACGGCTGGTGGGACTGGCGTTTCCTGGGCCTTTTGTTACTTTCGACCACTGCGGATTATTACTTCGGCCGGCGCATTGGGACCAGCCAAAATGCGGCCGAACGGCGGACTTTGCTCACCCTCAGCCTGCTTCTCAGCCTGACGATTTTGGGTTTTTTTAAATACTTCAATTTTTTTGCGCATAGTTTTATAGCCTTGGCCGGCTCTTTCGGCTGGCAGCTGCATGTTACGACGCTGAATATTATCCTGCCCATCGGCGTTTCTTTTTATACCTTCCAAACCATGAGTTATACCATTGACGTGTACCGCCGGAAGCTTCAGCCGGCGCAGCGATTTTTTGATTTTGCCGTTTTTGTTTCATTTTTCCCGCAGCTGGTCGCAGGCCCGATCGAACGCGCCACCCATCTTCTGCCCCAAGTGCTTCAGCCCCGGCAAGTGACCGCGCAGAGCGTAAGGGAAGGCTGCTATTTGATTCTGTGGGGCCTCTATCAAAAAGTGGTCATTGCGGATAATCTCGCCGGCATTGTGGATCCTATTTTCAACGCGCCGCCGCCTTACCGCGCCATGGATGTTTTACTGGCCGTCTACGCCTTTGCCTTTCAAATCTTCTGTGACTTTGCGGGCTATTCCAACATCGCGAGAGGTTTGGCAAAATTGATGGGGTTTGAACTGATGATCAATTTTAAACAGCCCTATTTCGCCGCCAATCCGGGCGAGTTTTGGCAGCATTGGCACATCAGCCTTTCAACTTGGCTGAGGGATTACCTGTATATTCCGCTTGGAGGCAATCGCAAAGGACAGTTTAAAACGTTGCGCAATTTGTTCATTACTATGTTTCTCGGAGGGCTTTGGCATGGCGCGGCTTGGACTTTTATCCTGTGGGGCATCTATCACGGGGTTCTGCTGATTGTTTATCGCTTGGCCGGGGCGGCTGTTCACACGCCCGAACAGCAGGAGGTCCCGTCATCCCAGCCGGGGAAAATCATCCGCTTTTTAAACATCCTGCTCTTTTTTCATTTGGTCTGTTTGGGCTGGCTTTTTTTCCGCGCCTCTTCGGCCGGGCAGGCTTTTGCGATGCTGCAGAGTTTTTGGCTGCGTTTTGATCCGGCCCAGACTTATTTTCTGGGTCTTTTCCATTTTCTTTTTTTAATCGCGCCTTTGCTGGCAGCGCAAATTTTTGAGGCGCGCTGGAAGGATTCTCTTTTTATTTTTAGATACCCCGCACCTTTGCGCGGGCTGGTCTATTTTATTTTGCTGCAACTCATCATCATCTTCGGCGTGCGGGACTCGGTCACGTTCATCTACTTTCAATTTTAAAAAAGCCGTAAGCCCTTTCAAAACGGCAAAAACCGCCATTTGACAATACTCCAAAGCATCCGGAGCCCGTCTTTCCATTTGATTTTTTTGCCCTCGGTGTAGAGGCGGGGAGCATAGTGGATGGGGACTTCCAGGATTTTATGGCCCCGGCGCAGGCATTTACAAATCAGTTCATTATCAAATTCAAAGCCATCCGCTTGAATCTGCAGGGATAAAGCCAGTTCGCGGCGAAAAGCTTTGTAGCAGCCTTCGTAATCGGTGTTTTTCTGACCGTATAGCAGGTTGGTGAGAAAAATAATCATGTGGTTGCCGATATAATGTGAAAAAAACGGGGCGCTTTCCCTGATGAAAAAACGGGGCCGATCCAGAAGAAAACGCGACCCCATCACAAAATCGCATTTTCCCTCTGCAAGAGGCGCCAGCAGCGTATTGTAATCGCTGGGGTCATACTCTAAATCCGCGTCCTGAATGATAATGGCTTCGCCCAAAGCCTCGCGGATTCCGGTTTTAATCGCGGCGCCTTTCCCCTGATTTTTGGCATGGAGGAAATAACGGATATCCGGAATGCTTGAGAGAATTTCCCGCGTGCAGTCTTGTGAGCCGTCATCGACCACCAGAATATCTTTTTTAATCCCTGTGCGGAGTTCGACCGCCTGAACGCGGCGGATGATCTCGCGCAATGTTTTTTCTTCGTTTAGAACAGGGATGATGATGGAAACGGTCAGAATTTTCAGATTTTTCTCAACGCCAGGTTGATCGCTGGCAAAAAACGGGGAGGTTGCCGGGTCAGGGCGCGTTTTTATAGAAGGCATTTTATTTTAGGTGAAGCATTCTTTAGAGTAACAAACCACTGTTTGAAAAGTCAAAGCAATTTTCAGCAGCTATTTCTCAGCGGCTTTAGAGATCAATGCCTGAAATGACGGATCATCGAAGTGAAGCTGGTAATGGCGTTCAAGCAATGAGCCGGGCAGGAACAAGGGCTTTTTGAGTACGACAAGATCATAATTTTGATTTTCATCGAACGGTAAAGTTCCGGAATTCATCCGGAATCGGTTCTTTCGATTTTGATACCGGAACAGCACATCAAAATGATCGTAATCCGTATAAATCGACTGCAGCGGCCTTCCGGTCAAAGAGCGGATATATCCGCCCACGCGGCAATCGGTCAGAAAATGTTCCCGGTGCCAGGTATCAAACCGGATCATTCCAAAAGCAGCGGTAAAGATACACAGGATCGTGACAAGGCTGTTTGCGAAAGGGAATGGATGCGCTGCGGATTTCTCCCGTCCGCCGCCATGAAAGAAAAAAAGGGGCAAACTCGCAGCTAAAAAAATAATCAGATAAATCCAAATCCGGAAGTAAGCCTGGACGGCATGCACGACGGCAAAAAAAGGCGGAGACGCCAAGAATAGCAGGGCGCATTGCGCAAAAAGTTTGATTCCGCCCGTTTTTTTGAAAGCCAGCCATCCCAGGGCAGGCACCGCAAAACCAGCCGCTAAAAGGCCGAAGGGGCGCCTGCTTCCTGTAAGCCAGTCGAACATATCCGCCAGATAAACAGGCATGGCCTGGATGACTTCCTGGCGGTTATCCGGCAGCACCGAGGGATGCATGAAAGCGGTTACGCCGCTGACGACCAAAGCGGGGATGTAGCACATCGCCGTCAGCAAAGCGACAGCCGTTCCTGACAAAACCATTTCTTTCCACGGCCGTTTTTTCTGACTCAGCAATTGCCACAAAATAAAAAGGTAAAATAGCGCCGCCGGATCTGCAAAGACCGGCGTGGTGAACATGCCCAAGATGCAGGCGGCGGATAAAAAAACCCAATAAAAAGCAGATCCACCGCGGATAATTTTAAAGGCCGCATGCAGTCCTGCCAGAAAAAAAAGAATGACGAAGCTGTAGCCGCGCCCGAGGATGGCATAAAGAGTGATGGGAATCGAAAAAGAAAACAGGGTTGCGGTCGCGAGTCCTGCCCGCGGTGACGCCAGTTTTCCTATCAGGACAAAGAGCAGACACGAAGCGAGCCCGGAGGCCAAAAAGGCGGGCAGCCGTATGGCTAAAGTCGGGCCCAGCGGCAGTTGGACGAATAGACTC
Source organism: Candidatus Omnitrophota bacterium (assembly GCA_023247055.1). Lineage (GTDB taxonomy): Bacteria > Omnitrophota > Omnitrophia > Omnitrophales > Aquincolibacteriaceae > JAHFHB01. The sequence continues at coordinate 97,148 of JAHFHF010000002.1, read as the reverse complement.
GAGAGAATCGAGAAAAAAATATGATTATTAGGCGCTTTGTAATAAGTTGCGGCAACCAGGGGACCGCGCGATGAAAAATTCAAAAAAGAATAAGCTTCATCATAATTCAGCGGAATAAAAAACAGGAGTTTGATCCGCCACAGGAGTAAGAGCGTTATCGCTAAAAGGCAGGCGATTTTTTCTTTTTGACCGAGAGCTCCGAAGACTTCGAGGGTCGCGCGGAAAAACCCGCTTAAGATCCCTGTCGTTTTTTCAAAAAAAACAGAAACCTTTTCTTGAAAACGCAGCAGCAAAGCGAAAGCTCCAGCAAGAAAAACAACGCAAGAGAACATCGCTGCGCGCAAAAAATAAAATTTTTTAAGGGGCATGAAATTTTCTTCAAACTCTTTGATTTGCTGAAGTTTTCCGATTTTTTCCAGAATTTGATGCGTCCATACAGAGTACGGGGTTGTAAACAGCCACAGGGCGGCGAAGATGGACGCTGCGAGGCACGCGGCCAGCAAAACATAACTGCTGCGGGTCAGAATGCGGGTGAGAACGCTCATAAAAGCAAGGAGTTAAACTCGTGTTTCAAACCGGGATGCGGTCCCGTCATGCCAGGAGAAAAGTGTGAAATGTCAAAGTAGCAGAAAGACAAAAGACCGTCAATGCAAATTGACAAGACAAGTCCCTTTTAAGTAAGATACAAAAATCAATTTCTCACATGACTTCCGGATCTCAAAAACTTCGGCACCTAAGGACCTTTTGAACTCTTCCCGCCCGTCAACACTGGTCACAACACCCACCTACAACGAGGCCAAGAATGTCGTGCGCCTGGTTGAAGAAATCAATGCTCTTGGCATCCCCTGTGACATCCTAGTTGTTGATGACAATTCGCCGGATGGGACGGGGCAAGTTGCGGAATCTTTAAAAGTGACTCATCCCAATCTGAGCGTCAAGCACCGTTCCGGCAAGCTGGGTATCGGTTCTGCCCACAAAGAAGCCATTCGCTATGCTTACGAGCAGGGTTACAAGCGGCTTGTGACCATGGACTGCGATTTCACCCATCCGCCCGCTTACATTCCAAAATTTTTAAGAGAAGCTGAGGAATATGACCTTGTGGTCGGCAACCGCTATTTGAACATTCGCAGCCTTGAGGATTGGCCGCTCCACCGCCGCCTGCTTACCAAATCCGTTCATTACATGACCATGATTGTTTTGGGCATGCCCTTTGACGCCACGAATGCTTTCCGGTGTTACAACCTGGAAACGATTGACCCTGGGATTTTTGACGGGGTTAAGTCGGATAGTTACTCTTTCTTTTTTGAAAGCCTCAATCAGCTTTGGCTGGCCGGTGTTTCAACCATCGAAGTGCCGATTCATTTGCCCGCGCGGGTCATGGGCGAATCCAAAATGAAATTCCAGGACATCCTCAATGCCCTGACGACCCTCTGCCATTTGCTTGCGCTGCGTTTTAAGCGCCTCGCGTCAAAACCTTCTTCGCAAAAGCCTTAAGCTTCAAGCAGTCGGCCGGCAACCCACTTCAAAGTAATGATGTTTTGTCCATTTTTTACAGGCGCTTCGGGACTTTCCTGTCCCGAAGCGCTGATAAACATTTGATCCGGCCGGATTTCATAATAAGCTGGCAGAAGCTGGCGCAGTCGCGCCGGGGGCAGAGGTGAATTTTGCAGGACCAGAACGGCCGTTTCTGGAAAAAACTCGTAGCGGTTTCTCAATTGATTGACAAAAGCAATGATGATGGGTTCTTCTTTTTGAGCCGCCGAGAGAAGCGCGGTGTTTATTTTTTCGCGCATGATCAAGATTGTGCGCAGATTCAGCAAAGGCATAAATCCTAAAATAACCAGAAATAGAAATTTTAAGGCCGTTTTTGTTTTTCCGGCGGCCCAGTCTTCCAGCGAAAACCAAAGGCGGCCGGCCAGGGCCGTGAGCATCATAATGGCTCCGATACCCGGTAAATAAAGATAGCGTACCGGCGGCCAGGCTTCCGCAGCCGGCGGTTTGGCGATCATTAAATAGGGCAGTGACATCCCCGCGGCAATCGCCAGTCCCAAAAGAAAAACGGGATCACGGACTAACCGGAAAAAAAATCCGCCTGGGCCTTCCGGACTTTTTCGCATGACGAATGCGGTCAATCCTGCAATTACAAGCAGTGGAAATATACGGATTCCCGCCGGCTTCCAGGGCAGGCCGTAAAGATGTTCAGTCCGGGGAATGAAAAACAAATGGATCAATTCTTTGACAGAATAAAAAGGGTTCAATGCGATATGCCAGCCCAGAGACAGGGGGGAGTCGCGTACGCCGCCCGCCATCACGCACATCCAGAAATAAATCAAAGTTAAGGCCCAAAAAGGCCCTGCCCACAAACAGGATTGCTTCAACCGGGTCTTTAAATCACTGGGTTGAATGAAAATGATCAAAACAAAAAAAGCCGGTAAAAAAACGGCCTCTTCTCCTGAACCCAGCGCGCCTGCAAAAAAGAGCAGGCATAAAATCCAGGATTTTTTTTGGCCTGAACGGACAAAGTCATAAAAATGAATGAGGGCCCCCAGCATAAAAAAAGCTTCTTCGAGGCGCCACAATTGTGAAAAATCGTACATCAAGCCCCACTGCGCGCTGAAAAAAAGGAACAAAACGGAGCCAAACAAAGCGAGACCTGCTGCTGTGCCTAACCGGCGCAGCCAGTAAAACAACAGCCAGGCGCTTAGAGTATGGATGGCCAGCAGCGCGGCCCCATGGGCTGTTTTATCAAACCCCATGAAGCGGTAAACCGACGAAGATAAAATAAAATGAGAGGGGTGATAGCGATTATAGTAATCGGAACGGAAAATTTTACCGGGGTCCAGGGCCGCATTTTCTGCAATGCCTAGATAAATAAGGCTGTCATTACCCAGAGGAAGCGAACGGTATTGAGGCAGCATCAGCATCAGATAAAACACGATGGCGCACCCCAGCCACACAACCGGATTTTTAAGAAGATGCTTTTTTTGCTTTTGGGAGACGTCGTCGCTCATAATTTTTTAGCGCGGAAGCTTTTTAAAGAATGCGCGCTCAGCGCAATGGCAGGATAGAGTTTTTTTGCAAGCAAAACCCTGTTTCAGAGAATCTTTTTGGAAAGGATGTGTAGGTTCGCATCCATTTCATAGACAATCGGAGTGCCGGTTGGAATATTCAGTTCCAGAACCTGCTCTTTAGTCATTTTTTCCAGATGCATGACAATCGAGCGCAGACTATTACCGTGGGCGGCAACAATGACATTTTTGCCGGCTTTGAGATCCGCCAGAATGTATTTTTCAAAATAAGGCAGGGTCCTGGCGGCTGTATCTTTCAAGCTTTCGCTGATGCCTTCGGGGTTCATCGCAGTTTTATCGGCCGGAGGCGGGACATCGTAACTACGGCGCCAAACATGCACTTGTTCGGCGCTGAACTTTTGGGCCGTTTCGGCCTTGTTTAATCCCTGCAGGGCGCCGTAATGACGCTCATTCAAAGCTTTATCGCGGACCACAGGCACGGTTTTTTTTCCCGCCGCTTCAAGCGCCAAGGCCAGGGTATTGTTCGCGCGTTTCAAAACCGACGTATAAGCCTTGTCGATGGGATAACTTTTGATTTTCCCCCCAGCCGCTGCCGCTTCTTGCATGCCTTTGGGCGAAAGCTCCACGTCCACCCACCCCGTAAAACGGTTTTCAAGGTTCCACTGAGATTCCCCGTGCCGCAAAAGTATGAGATAAGCCATAAAAACTCCTCTGAGTGATAAACACCTTATTAAAAACGGGACGGCATTATAACCTAAACCGATTAGGTGTGAAAATAGCTATTGTCTATTCCGAATTTGTCCTTTGCGCCACGATCGAAGTTATTTTTAAAAGTCATTGCATTGGAATATGAAAATCAAAAAAGTGCTCAAATGTGGAATAGTTCTATGAGTTTAGCCTGCCGCTATTTGGCTCACTATTCTCCGGTGCCGTTTGATTGACAGTCCTGTCACCGCTCTCTATAATAACTTTTTCCTCGAATTTTCTCTCCGGCGGGCATAGCTTAATGGTAAAGTCCGAGCCTTCCAAGCTCGTTATGAGGGTTCGATTCCCTCTGCCCGCTCCATCGCGACTTATGGCAGTCTTACTTACGGTTGTTTTATCCTATAACACTAAGCAAACGCGCTAGAAGGGAAGCGAAGACGTCTGCCTACACAGGCGTCAAGCCTGTGAGGCAACGCACCCAATCACGATGATTGGGTGTTCCCTCTGCCCGCTCCATCGCGATTTGCGGCCAACTTCTTTCGTAACTTGCGTCAGTTCAATGTTTTAGCTAAAATAAAGTTTCATCTCTCAAGAAAGCAGACAAACCTTTGAATTCGACGAATCTGATGACGGAAACTATCCTGCCGCGGGAATCCGCAGCCCCGGTCCAGCCTTTTCCTCCTTTTACCGTGATTATTCCCGCGCGCAACGCCGGATTGACCCTAGGGCCTGTCCTTGACAGCATTTTCCGCGCTACGCTGCAGCCGGCGCAGGTCATTGTCGTCAATGACGGTTCCACGGACGTAACGCCGGTGATTGCAAGCGCCTATCCTTGTGAACAATTGCATGTTTCGATCCAAAAAGGTCCGATGGAAGCCCGTTTTGCGGGAATCGGGTCTGCGGCCCATTCACTTTTGGTGTTTGTGGATGCTGATGTCTGCGTAAAACCCGATACGTTTGAACGGCTTCTGGCCCATTTTAAAAATCCGGAAGTGCATGCCGTGACCGGCCTTTTGTCGAAAGGAGCCGATCATGAAAATTTTTTCAGTGCTTTTAAAAATGAATATATGAATTTCATCTTTCGAAAGCAGCCCGCCAGCAGCCGGTTTATCTACGGGTCCCTATGGGCCATCCGCAGTCAGGATTTATCGGTATTTGTGCCGACTTCTTCTCCGTTTGGCAGCGCTGTATCCGATTCTGAGTTTGGCTTGCTTTTAAGGCGCCGCGGCAAAAAAATTATTCTGGATCGCGCTCTCGAAGTCGATCATTTGAAACGTTACCATTTTACGAGCCTGCTGCTGAACGATTTTAAAATTCCTTTCCTTTTTGCGCTGCTGCTTGTGAAATACGGCTGGACGCCGTCCGCGCGCAAGGCCGGCAAATTTTCGCATGCTTCTTTCGGACAAGTCGCCGCCAATGCACTGGCTTTCTTTACGCTTTATGCGCTGATCCCGGTTTTTCAGCAGAAACACGGACCTTGGCTTTCTTTTGCCGCCGCGGCTTTAGCGGCTGTTTTTTTTTACTGGCGAAAATTTTTGGCTGGGCTGGTCCGCCGCCGCGGCTTGGTTTTTTTAATCAAGGCGCTTTTTTTTATTCTCCTGGATGGCGCGATCATGTTTGTGGGCATGAACGCCGGTTTGGTTTATGCGGCCATTCGTTCCCTGCAAACGCGTTTGGGCCGGTTCCTTTATGTGCGCAAACTCAAACATTCCCATTTCTAATCCCGGCATGGAATTAACCCAGGGACAAGCGCGGCCTGAAAAAAAACATGCCGTCTTTTTTCTTTTTATTTTTTTTACGTGTCTTTACCTGCTGACCGCAGGGGGGCATTTTTACAATCAAGACGGCTATTTGAAATATTTAACACTTGATCAAATCGTCAAGGGAGAGGGACCGTTTCACCCGCGCTTTTTCACTCCTGGGCTTGACGGGCGCAGCACGACTTCTTTTCCGCCGGGGACTTCGTTTTGGATGCTGCCGCTTTACGCCGGCGGCAAAGCATGCACCGTGTTGGTCCTGCATTGGAAACCCGCCGCAGCGATCAACCCTGACCTTTTTTTCGCGCCTCTTTTTGTCACTTTTCTTAATGTTTTTTTCTCCGCCGGTTTGTGCGCCCTTTTTTTTCAATGCTTTGCCGGATGGGTTTGGCTTTTCGCGCAGCTCTGGGCGCGGCAGTCTGTCTTGGTTTAGGGACTTTCCTGTGGCCCTATTCCAAATTTTGTTATTCCGAGCCGCAGGCCGCTTTTTTTTTGTGGGCGGCTTTCATGGCTCTTTATGCTTTAAAACAGCGGGGCGGGCATCCGGGTATGGCCATCCTTTGGCTCGGCTGTGCCTTTCTGACCAAATATGAAACGATCTTTCTCTGGCCGGCTTTTGGCGGCTATGGATTTTTTTGCCTGCAAAAATGCCGGCGTGCCAACCCGAAGGGTTTTATTTTTTTTACGGCACTGCCATTGATTTTAACGGCAGCCCTCTTCATCACCTGGAATTATGTTCGCACGGGCCACGCCTGGACGTTTGGGCGTTACGGAGGTTATTTGTTCAGCAATCTCTGGGGCTGGGGTGCTGCAGGCGCTGTTGTGATCAGCGGTGTGTTCTATTTGCTGAAAAGGCCGGCCGCTGGGGATCGACGCCGCGAAATCAAATTCATTTTCATGGCAGCCGCGGGGCTGGCGGCCTATCTGCTGGCAGTGCCGCCGGCCCGCAGTGAAGTGATTGCGCTTTTATGGGCGCCGGGCAAAAGCCTCTTCGTTTTTTCGCCGCCATTGCTTCTGGCAGTTGCCGGCTACAGAGATTTTTTAAAAACCTTTCGGGCCGAAGGCTTATTGGTCGCCGCATTCGTTGTTTCTTACCTGCTGTTCTTGCCGCCGACGATTCAATCCGCAGCCTGGCAGTGGGGCTCGCGTTTTTGGGTTTCATTGACGCCCTTTCTTTTTTTGCCCGCATTGCCGGCGCTGCTTGAAAACCAGAATCGTTTGCGCAAGAACTGGCTGGGCCTGTTATTCGGCGTTTCTTTTTGCGCGCAGGTTATTTCAGTCAGCATATCTTATCAAGATACGTTTAATTACACTGCGCAGAAAATCTCGGCAGATTTTAGGCAGCCGGTCGAAGATTTCGAAATCGAACGCAAGATCGTTTTTCCAAGAATGATTTACGATTGGCGGTACGCGCCGCTTTGGATGCAGTCGAAAATTTTGCAATCCGTTCTGGGATGGAAAGAACTGCCGACTTTACCCGAACCGCTGGCCTTCAAGTCCCGTGTGAAATCACCCCAGGAATGGAAGCTTGATTTTTGGTGGATCTATCTTTGGAATTGGCCGGGCGGTGCCTGGGCCGTCCGCCTTTCTTTTTTATTGATCGTGAGTGGTGCGGCGGCGTCGTTAGCGAGGCTTTTACGATGAAACAGCGCTTATACTTGCTTTGGCTGCTCAGCCGTGTGCATCTGAGATCCAGCGATTACCGGTCTATTTTTGGCATTTTCTGGAGTTTTACGGGACCCTTGATTACATTTTTTGTGTTCTATCTTGTTTTTCAAGATCCCTTTGGCCGGCGCATTCCCCTTTATTCCCTCAAACTGCTGACCGGTGTGATTGCCGTGACTTTTTTTAATCAGTGTGCTCAGTTGTGCATCCAGTCGGTCCAATACAGCCGTAACCTGCTGATGGTTTCTTTAGTGCCGGCTTCGGCAGTCATTTTTTCGCCGCTTTCCACGGCATTTTGCCGCGTGGCGGCGGGCCTTGCTCTGTGTTTAATCATTGCTGCGGTGCATGGGCTGCTGACCCTCAAGACGATACCGCTGATTGTGCTTTATTTTTTCCTGCTCTGCTTGTTCGCTTCGGGTGTCGGTTTGATCATCGGGACGTTGAGTGTTCTGGCCTCCGATGCCGGCGAAATCTGGCTGGCGCTTTCACCCCTGGTCATTTTTGTGACGCCGGTTTTTTATTCGCTGGATATGCTTTCAAAGTGGTCTGCCCCCGCCATTGCATGGCTCAATCCGCTATCGGCGTATATTCTGGTTTTACAAACGGCTCTGAGTGACCAGCCGGTGCCGGGCATGAATTTGTGGGTGTATGTTTATCCCTGGGTTTCGTCGGGGTTGTTTCTGTCTGCGGGCTGGTTGTTTTATAAAAAATTCCAAAAGCATCTGTTGGAGATTTGAGCATGAACGCGAGCGATGTTGTTTTAGAGTTTCGCAACGTGACGAAATGTTTCAAGCTTTACCGCACGCACCGGACCCTTTTTCGCCTTGCGCGCGCCTTTTGGCAGCGTGAGACTTTAGCCCAAGACCTATTAGCGCTCGCCGGCGTGAATTTTCAGCTGCGCAAGGGCGAAAAAACAGCTTTGCTGGGCTTGAATGGCTCGGGCAAAACGACTTTTTTGCGTACAGCCTGCGGTATTTTGCAGCCAACGAGCGGCGAGGTTCTGCGGCGCGAAACCTTTTTCCCGCTCTTCAATTATCATTTGGGGCTTATGCTTGATCTGAGCGTGATGGATAATATTTTTCTGCTGGGAGCTTTTCACGGACTCGTGGCCAAGGACGTAGAAAAAAAACTCGAACTGATTTTAAACTTTTGCGAATTGGATCCTTATTTAAGCCTGCCAGTCAAGCATTTGTCTGCGGGACAGATGGCGCGGCTAGGATTCGGCGTTTTTATGCACGCCGGGCATGACTTTCTCATTTTCGATGAGAGCACTTCTTTTGGGGATATTATTTTTCAGCACAAAGCGGCCGCTTATTTTGACGGGCTTTTTAAGGACTCATCCAAGACCGTCTTAATGACGTCTCACGATCTGGGGTCTTTGGCGCGGCATTGCCGCAGAGCCGTTTGGCTGGAACGCGGTAAGGTGCGCTTAGAAGGCGAAGCCGCCTTGGTTGTAGAAGAGTACAGCCGCTGCTATCGCTAGGCCCAAGACCCAAGGCCCTTGCTTGGGCACTACGCTTCTCAGGCCAAGGAAGCCTGTGTAATCGTTAGGCCCAAGACCCCTTGCTTGGGCACTACGCTTCTCAGGCCAAGGAAGCCTGTGTAAGCGTTAGGCTGTAAATTCGTTTTGCAAGTTGCTGGCCAACCGCTGCTGCCCCCGTTTCGTCCGCAGCATTTCAATGTCCGCATGGATGGGATCTCCCGGCCGTCGCATATAAAGAGTCGAATGGGCATCCTCCGGGTTTTGGTCGAGAACCGGGCTCAAATAATACGCAGCCATCAGGGCCTTGCGCGACCAGCCCGCCGGACACCGCAGCGGCTCCGGATGGCCATGGAAAGATTTTTCCGTATAGCTAAAGACGACAAGGCGGTTGAAAAGAGGGGCTATTTTTTTTTCGCACTGATCTAGAATCCATGACCCGCCTGCTTTCTGAGCAGACCAGAATTCAAGCTGTCCGCCGAAACTTTCCTGCCAATCGGGATTCAGATAAAGCAGGACATTTAATTTCCGGTTCAAACCAAGCTTTTTGTGCTTGTTAAAGTCTAAATGAATGTCCAGTTTCCCGCCCTGCTCAACGGCATGGATGCCGCAGCCGCGATAGTAAGGGTCGGGGATCAACCCCTGGATTCCCGAGAGTTCTTCAAGAAAACGCAAGAAACCGGGCGCGTTCATTTCAATCAAGATTTCCCGGATGGTCGGAGGCAGGCACAGGATTTGATCAAAGGCTATTTTTTTCTCGAACGGATTGTCATAGGAATAAAAGGTCTGTTGACCGGGTTTTGGAAATTCTGCCAAGGCCTGCTGCAGAATGCAGGCATCCATGAAATGGTCAATGACGTTATGCGGGAAAGGCCGGTTATCGGTAAACGCCGCGCGGCGCTCCTTGGCGGCCGCAAGAAGTTTTTCATAGTCAAACACCTTGCTCATGGGCGGTATATCCTTCAGTTATACGACGCGTTTTAAATGCGAGAGGATCAAGCCGCGGTCATAACCCGTGTGTTTTTCCAGAAACGTCGGCCAGTGACCCAGATCGATGCCGTCGGGGTTCAGCGCCAAGAGATCCCTTTTGATAAAGGGGCATTTAAAATCAGAAATCAGAATATTCCAGAGGTGGCTGCAGGGGTTCACCGGTCTTTTCTTTCGAATGAGTTCGAGGGTTATTGATTCTTCGGAGGCCTCGACGCCTTCGGATTGCTGCAAAAACTTTTGAGTGACTTCCATATAGTCGCACCAGGCTCCCGCGCGATAAGATTTTTTCAGAAAGAATTTTGTCAGGCCTAATTCATAATATTTCACAATGAGGTTTCTTAGGGGGATGCACCGGACGCCGTTCCAGAACCGTTTGAACGCTTTGCTCAAAAAAACATTTTTTTTGAAAGCCACAAAATAGCCTTGTAAATGAAAGTGGGTCTGCCAGCTGTCCGTGATGCCCCAGACGTCAAAGCTGCTTTTTTGGCCGAATTCAAAAACCGGCTGCAGGGGATAGAAGGGGCCGTAAACGCTGTCATTGACGAATAAAACAAGTTCATACGGTTCCAGCCCGCCTGCAAGCTGAAGCCCAAATTTGTAAGAACCGAAATCTTTGCCGTGATTTCGTCTGACCGCAATACGGGTGCAATAAGGCGCGATTTTTTTTATTTCGTCCGTCCCCAGAGATTTGCACGTGGAAACGAAGATGACTTCAGCGCCGCAAGCATGCAGTTCCTGAAGCAGGCGCACGACGTAGGCATCGATGAGGTCGTGCTTATCAAAATGCGAGAAAATACACAGGGCTTTGCAAGACCCCGGTTTCAAAGTGCCGGCCGCAATTTTTTTGAATGGAAAAGGTTCGATGAATAATAAACTGACAACGGATGTCACGATAAATGCGATGGACCCCAGCGTGGTTTTAAGCGCTGTCAGCAGCATTTGGCGCCAGGTTTTCTTCGTGAGGGTTTTAGCCACGGTCATGCACTCCTTGTTGGATCGATTGCCACACATGTTTGAGCGTTTCACCGCTCTTTGAAAGCGGCCAAGGTTCCCGCAATAATTGTTTCGCAAAAAGAGTCAAAGCCTGAAAATTATCCCTTTTTTGCAAGTGGGCGATGCCTTTGTGGGCATAAAGCCTGTTTTTGAGATCCCCGGAGAGCGTTGGGCCGCACTCGTTCAAGAGCGCATCGAATAAAGCCAGCGCTTCCAGCCGCTTGCCGTTGTAGAGCAGGGCAAGCCCTTGGTGGAAACGGGCTTTTTCCAGCCATTCCCAGCGCGAGGACTTGTAATAAAGCAGCTGGCTTTCGATGCGAAAAAGATTTTCGGCACGCATAAACCGCCGCAGGGCCGCGGCATAATCTTTTGTGCCATTGAGCGCCAGGATTCCTTTCAAATAACTGTACAGGCCGGCAAAAGCGGGCATTCTGCCGATATAATCTTCAAAGCTGGAAAAATTCATAGCGTGCCATTGCGCCTGTTGGATGCCTTGGGTTTCCAAGCGCTCATCCAACATTTGTGAAATTTCTTTTGCGCGTTCATACGCAGCCTGATGGATATTTTCCTCGAAGAGTCGAAACAACGCGCCCTCATAAAGCCAGCCCTGATATTGTCCGGGCTTTTCCTTCCGGACAATTGTTTCAAGGAGTCCATTGGCTAAAAGCCGGCCTTCTTTTTGCGCGTGAATCAGAGGGGGCAATTTGCCAAGAACTCCTGGGCGCAGGGCCGCTGCAATCAGGAGTCTTTTTTTACCCGAGGTGCCTTCCGAGGTTAAGATGTGAATGTCGCGAAAACCGGCAGCATTAAGGACGCTGCGCGCTGATTGCGGCGATAAAATATTCATATGGTGGCCGGGGACATAACATTCGAGCCATTCTTTCTCGCCCTTTTCTCCATGCAGGGCAGCTTCGGCATTCGGGGTGGTCAAAAACAGAACCCCCGTTTCTTTTAATGCCCGGGCCAGACTTTGGACAAATTCAACCGGGTCATAAACGTGTTCGATGACCTCTGAAGAATGAATCAGATCAAACGTTTTTTCAGGGAGATCCATTTTTTCAAGGTATTGCGGCTGGGCCGGAACTCCAAAAAGCGATTGAGCGATTTGCGCCGCAGCAGAGGGCTCAATTCCCATAACTTCAAACCCGAGTTTTTTGGCAAACGCCAGGGAAAACCCAAGCCCGCTGCCCACATCCAGGAATTGAGAGCGCGCAGTAAACTTGTTTCCCAAAGCGGCTTTAGCCAGCAGTGCGCTTACGGCATTGAAATGCAGGCAGCAGCCCGATTGCAGCTGGTATTGGATAAAGGAAGGCTGGCTGCACTCCGAAGAATTTTCGCCATAGGCGACCGGAAGTCCGATCTCATCCATAAGAGTGCTGCAATCCCCGCATAAAAAAAACCGTCTTGGGATTCCGTCCGCCAGCCAGGTTTCAAGTTCGATCCTGAATTTGATCTTAGGGCTCCGGCATATCCGGCAACGGGTTAGCGCCGGCCGTATTTGCGGTGGTTTTAATTCGGCAACGGATGTGTTCATGAAAAACGGAGTGTTCTTCGGAGCAAGCCCGTGACGGCTTGAATAAAATAGCGCAAAGATAATTTTGTTTCGGAGTACCCAAAGGGTTTTTTAGTCATATGACGCACGAAAGCGCAAAGAGCCTTCCCGTATTCCCGCTTGTAAAAATGAGATAATCCCCGGTAAAACAAAATTTCTTTAGCCTCATGCGGCATCGCGCCGCAGGCGTTGGAGTCCGAGAGTTCCTTGAAAATGGACAGCGCTTCATCGCAATGACCGGCATGTAAACGCGCAATGCCTTGTTTGAGTCTGGCGTTGGCGGGCCAGCCCGTACGCGACGACTGATAATAAGCCATATTGGCCTCGAGAGACAATAAGCGCTGAGCTTGCGTAAAGTATTCGCAGGCTTGTGCATACAAGCCCAGATGATTCATAGACAACAGGCCTTTAAAATACAAATAAATGCCTGCAAAAGCGGGCACAACCGGAAGATAGTCAT
>JAHFHF010000002.1:0-84507 GCA_023247055.1 Candidatus Omnitrophota bacterium | reverse complement strand
CGGCTCATGTTTTCAATGGCTCCATTATAAGACTTCTCAAGGATTTGATCGAGTTTTTGTGACAGCAAAAGCGCTTCGGCATAGCGGCCTTGACTCATCGCGTGTTCAAATAAGCGGAATAGAGTGCCCTGATAAAGAACTCCAAAATCTTTTTGGCTTTCGCAGATTTTTTCAATGTGCCTAAGCCATTCGATGGTGAGCACTACCCCCTCCGCTTCGATTTCTCTTAAAGGGGGAATGGGAATATGGTTTAAATTGGAATGAGGACTGCCGACCACCCATAATGTTTTCTTTTTGGAACTTCCGCCGTAGGAAAAAACGCGCACATGACCGATACCATTGCGCTGCAGCAGAAGCTGGATCGACTTTGCCGAAAAGAGATTGATGTGCGCACCGGGAGAAAATAATTCATACCATTCCTTCTCGACCGTCTCACCGGCAAGAGCGGCTTCAGCATTGGGTGTAGTCAGGATGATCACGCCATCCGCTGAGAGATAATGAACCAAAGACCGGATAAACGCTTCCGGATCTTGCACATGCTCAATGACTTCGGATGCGTGGATCACATCGAAGGAATTTTGAGGCAGGCGGGTTTCAGCTAAATAATTTTCAACGATGTCGACTCCGAATAATTCTTTCCCCAGACTTCCCATGGAAGACGGTTCGATACCCAGGGATTGATAGCCTTTCATCTGAGCCAAAGACACGGCATGCCCCAAGGCAGCTCCGACGTCTAGAAAACGGTGCGGGCCGCCGGCTGCCAGAGCTTCGCGCACCCGCATGCCCAGGAGGACGCTGGAGGCAATGGAGGCAATGCCGCAGCCCACCTGCAGATAGAATTTCATCGAGGGTGACGACGCTTGCAAAAACAAAGCGGCCGAATAATCCAGCGGGACGGTCGCCTCATCCATCACAGTACCGCAGTCTTTGCAGCGAAAATAGCGGCACATCTCGGCAGAAAGGATGGACTTCAGTTCCCGGACCCATTCAATGCTTTCGCCGCAGCAAATGCGGCAGCTGGATAACATCAGGTTCATGCGCTTAATTCCAGAGCCCGTTCCGGAAAGAGGCAGTTGCGCAGCAGGATGTGTATCAAAAATCGCAGGGTCGAAACAGGAAAACGGAGCAGTTTAAATAGGACGTAGGATTTTTTGTTTTTTTGAAAGGCCCGGATCAAATAAAACCGTGCGCGCATTTTTTTTTCGCAGGCGGGCTTGAAATCCTCCCGGCGCATGAGCGAGCGGTAACAGGCGACTAAAAAAACGCTCAAGGCGTGTAGCGATTTCAGCGTGATCCTTCCATAAGCGGCGCTTTGTGGATGGATTCGCCAGCGCGTCAAACGGCGCGGAATAAAGCAAAAGCGTGTGACTGCGGCCAGATGAGCCAGAACCCACCAATCGAAGTTTTTGGTATTATCCGGAGGAAAGGCAATGCCCGCAAGCAGCTTCCGCCGGACCATAAAATGAGTAAATGAAGCCACGATATTTCTTTTTAACAGCAGGGGCAGGGCATCAAAGGGTTTGTTTGCAGGGGTTGTGAGACGGTTGGCCCAGGCATACAGGCCCCAATAAAAGACTCCGCGCCAAAGTCCGAAAGGCCTGTAATCAGCATAAACGACCCCCGCTTCAGGGTACTTTCGAGTCATCCGGATTTTATCTTCGAGATTCTTTTTCTCCCACAAGTCATCAGACTCGATAAATGCGACCATGTCGCCTGTAACTTTTGAAAGAGCCAGGCGGTAACTGGCAACCAGGCCGCAGTGGCCGCGGCCGGGATGCATAAAGAGCCGGATAATTGCAGGATACCGGGCTTGCCATTGTAAAAGCATATCCCAGGAACCGTCGGTCGAACCGTCATCGACCACAAGGCATTCAAAGACGGGGTGGGTTTGCTTGAAAACGGAAGCTAAGGCTTCAGAAAGATAAGCGGCATAGTTATAACTTAAAAGAATGACGCTGACGCGCGGCAAGGATTCGCTGTTGGGGGTCATTGTGTAGGCATATAATGCAATAGATTTTCATTTTAGCAAGAGGCGTATTGAAAATCCCTGCGATTGCCCGGAGTCTTGTGCGGAAAGGTTTGAAGCCGCAGTCGGAAAAACGAAAGAGGCCGCGGTTAAGCGGCCTCTTTCGTTTTGAGAAGATGGTCAGACGGAATTTTGATGCTCTTAGCCAAGCCCAGCATTTCCAGAAATTTGATGGCCAGATACGTGCTGTCAAATTCCCACCACTTCAGGCCGTGACGCGCCGAGGTTTGGAAAGCGTGATGATTATTGTGCCAGCCCTCGCCGTAGCTTAAGAGCGCGACCCACCAAAGATTGGTCGAATCTTCGCCGGTTTTATAGGTTCTGTAGCCCCACACATGCGTCGCTGAATTGACCAGCCATGTGGAGTGGTATACCAAAACCAAGCGCACAAAAATCCCCCAGATGACAAACGACAAGCCCTGTCCGCCGAGGTGGGTGCCCCAGGCATAAAGCCCTGCGGCCAGAAGAATCGTCCAAATAATAAAATAGCGGTCTAAAAAACGGTGAACAGGATCTTTGGCTAAATCCGGAGCAAAGCGGGAATACTCGGCATAATTATCGATAATATGGTTTTTGTGAAGGCACCAGCCCATATGAGCCCAGTAAAAACCGTCCCGCGGGCTGTGCGGATCGCCGGGCAGGTCTGATTTGGCATGGTGCAGGCGATGGACGCCGACCCAGGAAATCGGTCCGCCCTGGCATGCCAATGAGGCCACAATCGTTAAAGCGTATTCCAGCCATTTGGGAACCTGAAAACTACGGTGTGTCAGCATGCGGTGGTAGGTTAGGGTAATGCCCAAGCCCCCCGTGACCCAATGCAGCACGAGACAAACCGCCAAAGCCTGCCAGCTAAAAGTGAAAAAACCCGCTAGCGCCAAGAGATGCACGCCCGTAATAAAGAGAAAGGCGGGCCATAGAATAGGCTGTTTAATGCGTGTGGGTGAAACCGATATCTCTTTACTGTCTTTAAACCCTGTATTTTCAAAGGGTTGTAGTTCTCTGTGATACTTGGCGCTTGAAGTTTCAGGCGCAATCGCTTCTTGTAGTTCAACTGTATTTGATGAATTCATGGGGGTTCCTTGAATAAAAGTGAATTTATTGCCTGGGCAATCCGAAAATACTAAGCGATTATGTCCGATAAAGCCAGTTTTATTTTAATCTGGCTAAAAACCGGATTTTGGGTATAATGACCCGGGTTTTATAACGGCGATTTTCATTCCCAAATCAAGTTTTTTTCTAAGTTTTTCAGAAAAAGCCTTGACATGGTCTCTATTTCTCTTAAAATCTGACATTTTCCTCGGGAGAGGACTGTCCCTTGGGTCAGGTCGGGAATCAGGGGCTCTACCAGTTTTTCATCACTTTCAACCCTCAGTTGTTTTTATGAAAGCTGGTGCTGTGTAGTTTTCGACTCTTCAGCGTAGTTTGCTCGCTGGAGTAGCTCAGTCGGTAGAGCACATCCTTGGTAAGGATGAGGTCACGGGTTCAATTCCCGTCTCCAGCTGAAATAATAAATTTTAAGAAGCGTAATTCGAGAACCAAATCTAAGGAGATTGACATGGCAAAAGAGAAATTCGAGAGAACCAAACCGCACGTCAACGTCGGCACTATCGGTCACGTCGATCACGGCAAAACAACCTTGACTTGCGCGATCACCAAAGTGCTTGCGGCGAAAGGTATGGCCGATATCCGTGAATATGCAGATATTGCCAAAGGCGGTACGATTCGTGACGATTCCAAAATCGTGACCATTGCCGTGTCTCACGTGGAATACAGTTCCGACAAACGCCACTATGCTCACGTGGACTGCCCGGGACATGCGGACTATATTAAGAACATGATCACGGGTGCGGCACAGATGGACGGCGCTATCCTCGTTGTGTCGGCGCTTGACGGCCCTATGCCTCAGACGCGCGAACACATTTTGCTTGCCCGCCAGGTTGGCGTGCCGGCGATCGTCGTCTTCCTGAATAAGGTGGATGCCGTGGAAGACAAAGAACTTCTCGATCTCGTTGAGCTCGAAGTGCGCGATCTTCTGAAGAAGTATGATTTCCCCGGCGATACGATTCCGATCATTCGCGGTTCAGGATTAGCGGCAGCCACCAATCCGACGGATCCCAAAGCAATTGAGCCGATCATGAATTTGCTCAAGGCGCTGGATGAAAGCATTCCGGAACCGAAGCGCGATATCGATAAGCCTTTTCTTATGCCTATCGAAGACGTGTTCTCAATTTCCGGCCGTGGAACGGTTGCTACCGGCCGTATTGAGCGCGGTATTATTAAGGTTGGCCAGGAAGTCGAAGTGGTTGGTTTTCAAAAACTGCCGCTGAAGTCAACAGTCACGGGCGTAGAAATGTTCCGTAAGCTGCTGGATGACGGCCGGGCAGGCGATAACGTCGGACTTCTGCTGCGCGGCGTTGAAAAAAATCAGCTTGAGCGCGGTATGGTTATCGCTGCCCCGGGCAGCGTCACTCCGCACACCAAGTTTAAAGCGCAGGTTTACATCTTGAGCAAAGAAGAAGGCGGCCGTCATACGGCTTTCTTCAATGGGTATCGTCCTCAGTTTTATTTCCGCACGACCGACGTGACCGGAGTCGTGAAGCTGCCCGCAGGCACCGAAATGGTGATGCCTGGTGACAACGTGGAAGTTGAAGCAGAGCTCATTGCGCCGATTGCTATGGAAAAAGAGCTCCGTTTTGCCATCCGCGAAGGCGGTAAAACCGTGGGTGCCGGTGTCGTCAACCAGATTATCCAGTAGCAGCGAGCCCTGTCCGAGTTAAATCTCCCTGGCGAGCTTTCCAGGCTTTGTGTATTGCAAGAAGCCTGGACTATCTAAATTGCATGTTAAGGAAGTGACGTTTTATGAGGGACATTATTATCCTCGCGTGTCTCGATTGTAAGCGCAAAACCTATTCGTCGCGTAAGAACAAGAAGAATACGCCGGATCGGCTTGAACTGAAAAAATATTGCCGGTTTTGCCGCAAGCATACACCGCATAAAGAACAAAAGTAGCAGGACGCTGGCGGAGGCCTGTAGCTCCAACTGGCTAGAGCGGCGGTCTCCAAAACCGCATGTTGCAGGTTCGAATCCTGCCAGGCCTGCCATTAACAAAGGACGGAGAGCATGTTGGGTGGCGTAGGAAATTTTTTTAAAGAAACAAAGCAGGAACTCAACAAGGTCACCTGGCCCACGCGCGAAGAACTTTGGCAGGCCACAGCCGTTGTCATTATTACGACGGGTATTTTAGCGGTTTTTATCGGCGCGGTGGATTCTGTACTCTCCATTATCATGCGCCTTTTGATTGGATGATATGCAAATGACTGACCACAAATGGTATGTGATTCACACTCAGACGGGCATTGAGTCGCGGGTGAAAGCAAATTTGGAAAGCCGGGCTGAACTGGCCGGCATGAAGCATTTGATTCACCAAGTGCTGGTGCCGACGGAGAAGGTCAGCGAAGTGCGCTCCGGCAAAAAAAGAATTTCAGAACGTAAGTTTTTCCCCGGGTACATTCTGGTGCAGATGGATCTGACGGATGACAGCTGGTATCTGGTCAAAAACACGCCGGGCATTTCCGGATTCGTCGGTTCGGGAAAAAATCCGATTCCGCTTTCTGATCAGGATGTCTCGCAGATTCTGAATCAGCAGGAAGAAAAAACGACGAAGCCCAAGCCGAAAGTCGAGTTTTCCATTGGTGAGAATGTGCGCGTTAAAGAAGGCGCTTTCGCGAACTTCAACGGCACGATTGAAGAAATTAATCCTGACCGCGGCAAACTCAAAGTCATGGTCACTATTTTTGGACGTTCCACGCCGGTTGAACTCGAGTACTGGCAAGTGGAAAAAATATAATTTTAATTTGTCGTTCTGAGCGAAGCGAAGAATCTCAGGGTTGAGATCCTTCACCCGCCGCTAAAACTTCGGCGGATTCGGGATGACAGGGCTTAAAATTTTAAGGAAAAGCAGCTATGGCAAAAGAAATTCAAACGCGCATTAAATTGCAAATTTCCGCAGGGCAGGCCAATCCGGCACCTCCGATCGGTCCGGCGCTTGGTCAACACGGCGTTAACATCATGGAATTTTGCAAGCAGTTCAATGAGCGCACCAAGGCCCGTGCTGGTGAAACACTTCCGGTCGTGCTGACCGTCTACAAGGATAAATCGTTCACGTTTATTTTAAAGTCCCCGCCCGTGGCCAGCGTACTTAAAAAAGCGGCTGGACTTGCCAAAGCTTCATCAGAGCCGGGCCGGCACATTATTGGAAAAGTCACCCGTGATCAAGTGCGTGACATCGCTCGCGGAAAAATGGAAGACATGAACACGCTCAAGTTGGATGCGGCCATCAAGATCGTTGAAGGAACCGCGCGCAGCATGGGTCTTGAAGTGGTTGGGTAAGGACAAAATTATGAACAGTAAAATCAGCAAACGCATGCAGGATCGCAAGAAGTTGGTGGATTCTTCCAAGTCCTATAGTTTGGAAGACGCCCTCAAGGCCATCAAGCAGGTCAAGGGCAATAAGTTCGATGAGACCATTTCGATTAATTTTCAGCTGGGTATCAAAGCGGACCAGAGCGATCAGATGATCCGTGGCACGGTCAGCCTGCCGCATGGCAGCGGAAAAAAACTTCGTGTGGTCTGTATTTGCAAAGGAGAAGGCGCGCGTGAAGCGGAAGCCGAAGGCGCAGAAGCCGTCGGTGCTGAAGATTTGGTCGCGAAAATCCAGGGCGGCTGGCTTGATTTTGATGCGCTGGTGGCCCATCCGGACATGATGCGTGAAGTCAGTAAACTTGGCCGCGTTTTGGGCCCTAAAGGCCTGATGCCGTCGCCTAAGACGGGGACTGTGACGCCGAATATCGGGCGCGCGGTGAAAGAATTGAAAGCCGGCCGCATTGAGTTCAAAACGGATAAGACCGGCGGCCTGCATGCGGTCTGCGGAAAAATTTCATTTTCAGAAAGTGCGCTGCTGGAAAATGCGCGGGTCGTTATCAAAGCGGTCCGGGATGCCAAGCCTGCGTCTAGTAAAGGTGATTTTCTCAGAAAAGTAACGATTGCGCCGACGCAAGGCCCGGGTGTTCCGCTGGCCCCGTCCCTGTTGTGAGGTTGTCATGAGAACTGCTGTATCGCCGGTCAAAGAAATCATGTTGAGGGAAATCGAGCGCGAGCTGACAGGAAGCCCGTATGCGTTCATTTCTAACTTTGAGAATTTTCCATTGGAAGCTTTGGCTGAATTGCGCCGTTCGCTGGGCAAGGTTTCTACGCGGTCGTTGGTCGTCAAGCACACGCTAGCCCGCAAAGCATTCGCGAATTTGTCTTTAGGTGAAATTGATTCTTATCTCAAAGGGCATGTCCTGATTACGTTTGGCGAAGGTGCGCCGCAAACCATTTCTAAAGCCATTGTTGATTTCGCCAAGAAAAACGAAAAATTTGTGCCCCGTGCCGTTGTATTTGAAAAGAAACTCTATGACCAGCAGTTCATCAAGTCGCTGGCTTTGCTGCCGTCCCGGCAAGAACTCTTGACGCAAGTGGTCGTCCGTATGAAGTCCCCGATTTCGGGATTTGTCATGACTCTCAACCAAGTATTGAGAGGGTTTGCCGTAGCGCTGAATGAAATCAAAAAGAAAAAAGAAGGCGCGGCATCTTAAAAACAGTTCCGGAAAATTCAATTCCGGTTATTTAGTAAATTTCAAGGAGGGTAACATGTCAAACGAAACAGCAGTGGAAGCGGGCAAAAGTCTTTCGGCCAAGCTTCAGGGAGTTTTGAAAACGATCGAAGAATTGACGGTTCTGGAATTAGCCGAACTGGTCAAAGCGCTTGAAGAGCGTTTTGGTGTTTCAGCAGCGGCGGCCGTGGCCGTTGCAGCGCCCGCAGGCGGCGGTGCAGCAGGCGGTGCGGCAGCCGTCGAAGAAAAGACGGCCTTTGATGTTATTTTAGCCAGTGCCGGTGACAAGAAGATCCAGGTGATTAAAGAGATTCGTGCCGTCACCAACTTGGGCTTGAAAGAAGCCAAAGACTTGGTTGAGGGCGCGCCGAAGATGGTCAAGCAAGGCGTCACCAAAGAAGAAGCTGACAAGATCAAGAAAATTCTCGAAGAGCAGGGCGCTAAAGTCGAGATCAAGTAACCATCAAATTGCGGTAGTAGTTTGATGGTTATCCCCGCATGTTTTTGGCGGGGATCTAGCGAGTTAGATTCCCGCCTAAAGCATGCGGGAATGACACGGAGCAAACAGCGCTGAGCATGATAGTCTCGGCTTCCATGCCGAGGCGAGAATGATAAGTATTTGAAGAGTATTACGAAGGGTATTCAAGACCCTTTGTTGCGATAGTTCAGAACGATTAATGGGAGGCAATTGGCCTATGATTCCTGTAAGAACCCGTAAAAGCCTGACGAAAATCCGCGACACGATGGAAATGCCGAATCTCGTGGAAATTCAGGTCCGGTCCTATGAAGAATTTCTTCAGACAGATCGTTCCCAGCGCCGCCGTAAAAGGCAGGGGCTTGAAGCAGTTTTTCAGGATTGTTTTCCTATTGAGAGTTTTGACGGTTCTTGCCGTCTTGAGTACGACAGCTATTCGCTCGGTAAACCCAAGTACTCCATTCCCGAATGCCACAAGCGCGGGATGACGTATGCAGCGCCGCTCAAAGTGAAAATCCGCTTGCTGCGCGGCAGCGTTGTCAAAGAGCAGGAAGTCTATATCGGCGACCTGCCGCTTATGACCGAAGTGGGTACGTTTATTATTAACGGCGCCGAGCGTGTGGTGGTCAGCCAATTGCACCGTTCGCCGGGCGTTTCGCTCGAGCAGAGCCTGCATGCAAGCGGCAAGCGCATCTTCAGCGTTCGCATCATTCCGCACCGCGGCGCGTGGATTGAATTCGAGTCGGACATCAACGATGTTCTGTATGCCTATATTGACCGCCGCAGAAAAATCCTGGCCACGACCCTCCTTCGTGCCATTGGCTTTTCAACGACGGCCGATATTCTCAAGAACATTTTTGAAATCGAAGACATCAGTAAAAATTCCTTTGCCAAAACAGAAGGCCGTTATTTGGCAGCGGATGTGCTGCATGCGGAAAGCAAAGAGCCTATTGCGACCGCGGGATCCAAGATTACCAAAGAAACCCTGCAGGTTTTCGAGTCCAATAAAGTTAGTTCTATTTCCGTGGTCAAGGCCAAGGTCGATGACGTGTCGATTTTTAACACGCTTGAGCGCGACCCTTATCAAAGTGCGCTGGATGCCCAGATTGCTATCTACCGCCGCATGCGTCCGGGCGATCCTCCGACGGAAGCCAGCGCCAAAGATTTAATCCACAAATTATTTTTTGATCCCCAGCGCTATGAACTCGGTAAAGTCGGCCGGTTCATGCTCAACCGCAAATTGGGTTTTGATGCCGATCTGAAGCAAACCACGCTGCGCAAAGAAGACGTAATTCAAGTGGTTTCGGTGCTGCTGAAATTGCGTATCGGCGATCTTCAGGTTGACGATATCGACCATCTTGGCAACCGCCGCGTCCGTTCCGTCGGCGAACTGCTTCAGGATCAGTTCCGCGTGGGACTGGCCCGTATGAAGCGCTCTTGCCTAGAAAGAATGTCAATTTACGATCTGGATGCTGCGATGCCGCACAACTTGATCAATCCTAAACTGATTTCGGCGGCGATTAAGGATTTCTTCGGCCGCAGCCAGCTTTCACAGTTTATGGATCAAACCAATCCTTTGGCCGAACTGACGCACAAGCGCCGTATGTCGGCCCTTGGCCCCGGTGGTTTGTCGCGCGAACGCGCTGGTTTTGAAGTGCGCGACGTACACCCTTCGCACTACGGCCGTATCTGCCCAATTGAAACGCCGGAAGGTCCGAACATTGGTTTGATCGCTTCGCTCAGCACCTTTGCCCGCGTCAACTCGATCGGTTTTTTGGAAAGTCCGTATCGCAAGGTCGAAAAAGGCCAGGTCACGGACAAGATCGACTACCTGACTGCGGATATGGAAGACAAGTATGTTATCGCGCAGGCCAATGCGCGTTTGGATGAAAAGGGCCGGTTTGTCGATGATTTGGTTTCGTGCCGCTGCCGTGGTGATTTCCCCAAAAAGAAACCTACGGAAATTGACTATATGGACGTTTCGCCGCGTCAGTTGGTCAGCGTGGCTGCGTCGCTGATTCCGTTCCTTGAACATGACGACGCCAACCGTGCGCTCATGGGTTCGAACATGCAGCGCCAAGCCGTTCCTTTGATGATTACGGAATCTCCGTATGTGGGCACGGGCATGGAATACCATGTGGCCAAAGATTCAGGCGCTACAATTGTAGCGAAAGCCAAAGGCGCGGTCACGGCCGTCAGTTCGACCGAAATCGTTGTTGATGACCTGAGTTACCGTCTTAAAAAATTCGAACGTTCCAATGCCGGCACTTGTATTAACCAGCGTCCTTTGGTTGCATTGGGCGATAAAGTAAAGCGCGGCGACATTATTGCAGATGGCACGGCAACAGACGCAGGTGAGTTAGCGCTAGGACGCAACGTGCTTGTGGCTTTTATGCCTTGGCGCGGCTACAACTTCGAGGACGCGATCATTGTTAGTGAGAAATTCTGCAAAGAAGACGTGTATACGTCCCTGCACATTGAAGAGTTCGAAATCGAAGCGCGCGACACGAAGCTGGGCAATGAAGAAATTACGCGCGATATTCCGAATGTCAGCGAAGAGGCTTTGAAGGATTTGGATGAAGAGGGGATTATCCGCATCGGCGCCGAAGTAAAACCAGGCGACATTCTGGTCGGAAAAATTACTCCGAAATCCGAAACCGAACTTTCCCCCGAAGAAAAGTTGCTGCGCGCGATTTTTGGCGAAAAAGCCGGCGATGTGCGCGATGCATCTTTGACCGTGCCGCCGGGCGTGGAAGGGATCGTAGTCGACGTCAAAGTTTTCGCGCGCAAGGAATCAGCCTCTAAGACGCGTGAAGAACGGCGCGATGAAAATAAAGCCATCAACGAAATCAAAGACCGCTATCAGCACCGCATCGACGTGCTTAAGCGCGAGCGCATCAACAAGGTCACAGATTTGATCGTGGGCAAAAAATTGGCCGAAGATCTGCTTGATGATATCTTGGGCGAGATTTTGATCAAGGCCGGTAAGGTGATCACGAAGCCTGACTTGAAAAAATTCGAAGAGTGCGATTGGGATTCTATCCGCCTCGAAGATGAGCCGGAAGTCGAAGAAAGCATTCGTAAAGTGGCCCGTGTGTGGGGCGATGAAATCGATGAACTGATCGGCGAAAGAACGCGTGAAGTCGAGCGCGTCAAAAAAGGCGATGAACTTCCTCCAGGCGTCATCAAGAAAGTCGTGGCTTATATTTGCTCCAAGCGCAAGATCTCCGTGGGCGATAAAATGGCCGGCCGCCATGGAAACAAAGGCGTGATTGCCCGCATTCTGCCGGAAGAAGACATGCCGTATCTTCCGGATGGAACCTCCGTGGGGATCATTCTCAATCCGCTGGGCGTGCCCTCGCGTATGAACGTCGGACAGATTTTGGAAACGCATTTGGGCTGGGCAGCTCAAGCGCTTGGCGTCAAAATTGAAACGCCGGTTTTCAGCGGCGCAACGGAAGAAG
Organism: Candidatus Omnitrophota bacterium; assembly: GCA_023247055.1. GTDB lineage: Bacteria > Omnitrophota > Omnitrophia > Omnitrophales > Aquincolibacteriaceae > JAHFHB01. Next base: position 72,888 of record JAHFHF010000002.1, on the reverse strand, counting down.
AAATTCGCGACTATTTACGCAAAGCAAATCTACCTGAAGATGGCAAGACTGAGCTTTACGACGGCCGTACGGGTGAAAGATTTGACCAGCGCGTTACGGTGGGCTACATCTATATGCTTAAGCTGGCCCATTTGGCGGATGACAAGATCCATGCCCGAGCCATCGGTCCCTACTCGCTTGTGACGCAGCAGCCTTTGGGCGGCAAGGCGCAGTTCGGCGGACAGCGTTTCGGTGAAATGGAAGTGTGGGCGCTTGAAGCTTATGGCGCTGCTTTCACGCTGCAAGAGCTTTTGACCGTGAAGAGCGACGACGTGGTCGGCCGCACCCGCGTATATGAGGCCATCGTCAAGGGAGAGCCGGCGCTGCATGCGGGCACCCCCGAATCATTTAACGTGCTTGTGAAGGAACTGCAGGCGCTTGCCCTTAACATCATGCCGGAAAAAACACAGGCGGGTAAAGAGCGTACTCTTCTCGCCGCCCGGACGAATGATGCGCAGCAGAACAGCGCTGAAGAACGCAAACAAAGAGCCAAGGAGAAATTGCAAGCATGAGCAGCATAGACTATGACATCAACATGTTTGACTCCGTAACCATCCGGATTGCGTCTCCCGAGTCGATTTACGAATTATCCCGCGGCGAAGTCAAGAAGCCGGAAACCATTAACTACCGCACGCTGAAGCCGGAAAAAGACGGGCTTTTCTGTGAGAAAATTTTTGGACCGACCCGCGACTACGAATGCAGCTGTGGAAAGTACAAGCGCATTAAGCATAAGGGCATTGTCTGCGACCGCTGCGGCGTCGAAGTCACGCAGTCACGCGTTCGCCGTGAGCGCATGGGGCATATCGCGCTTGTGACGCCGGTTTCACACATCTGGTTTTTTAAGACCATGCCTTCGCGCATCGGTAATTTGCTGGATATCAGCGTACGTGCTTTGGAAAAGGTCTTGTATTACGAAGAATATATCGTGATTGATCCCAAAGAAACGCCGCTTAAAAAATCCCAGCTTTTGACCGAAGAGGATTATCACAAGGCCCAGGAGCAATACGGTTCCACGAGTTTTGTCGCCAAGATGGGCGCCGAAGCCGTGCGCGATCTTTTAAAAGAATTAGAACTCGACAAAATGGCGACGAAATATCAGCGCCAGGTCAAGACTTCCAAGTCGAAGCAGGCCCGTGCCCGCGCGATTAAGATTCTTAAAATTGCGGATGCTTTCCGCAAATCCGGCAATAAGGCTGAATGGATGATTCTGGATGTGGTCCCGGTGATTCCGCCGGACCTGCGCCCGCTTGTGGCTTTGGACGGCGGCCGTTTTGCCACCAGCGATTTGAACGACCTTTACCGCCGCGTCATCAACCGTAATAACCGGTTGAAGAAACTGCTCGACTTGAAAGCTCCGGACGTCATTATCCGCAATGAAAAGCGCATGCTGCAGGAAGCCGTTGATGCTCTTTTTGACAACGGCCGCCATGGCCGCCCGGTGCTCGGTTCCGGCAACCGCCCGCTGAAATCTTTGAGCGACATGCTCAAAGGTAAGCAGGGCCGTTTTCGCCAGAACCTTCTCGGTAAACGCGTCGACTATTCCGGCCGTTCCGTCATCGTCATTGGGCCGGAACTCAAATTGCACCAATGCGGTCTTCCCAAGAAAATGGCGCTGGAACTTTTTGAACCTTTCATTATCCGCAAGCTCAAAGAACGCGGCCATGTCCACACGATCCGTTCGGCCAAGAAAATGGTCGAGCGCGTCAAACCCGAAGTCTGGGACATTCTTGAAGAAGTTATCCGGGAGCATCCGGTGCTTCTGAACCGCGCGCCGACGCTGCACCGTCTCGGTATTCAAGCGTTCGAGCCTGTCTTGATCGAAGGCAAAGCCATCCGTATTCATCCGCTGGTCTGCGCTGCGTTTAACGCCGACTTTGACGGTGACCAGATGGCCGTTCACGTTCCGTTGTCTATGGAAGCGCAAATGGAATGCTGGGTGCTTATGCTTTCTGCCAACAACGTTTTCTCGCCTGCCAGCGGCAATCCGATTACGACGCCTTCGCAGGACATCGTGCTTGGTATCTACTACCTCACCAAAATCGCGGACAAGATGCAGGGCGAAGGAACAGTTTTTGCCGATGCCGAAGAAGCGATTTTTGCATATCAGGATAAAGAGATCCACAAGCATGCCAAATGTAAATTGCGCGTTGCGGACGGTTCGATCATCGAAACGACGCTGGGCCGCATTATATTCAACCAAGTTCTGCCCAAGGGTTTCCGCTATGTGAACGAGGTTATAGACAAGGGTAAGCTGGCGAAGATTATTGCCCAGTGCTACCGCCAATTCGGTCATAGCGAAGTTATCTTGCTGTTGGACCGCCTCAAGGCGCTTGGTTTTGAAGAAGCGACGCGAGCCGGTATTTCCATCGGCATTGACGATATCCAGATTCCAGCAACGAAAGAGAAACTGCTGACCGATGCGCGTAAAGAAGTCCAGGCGATCGAAAGCCAATACCGCAACGGTATTATCACGGCCGGTGAACGCTACAACAAAATCATCGACATCTGGACCCATGTCACGGACCTTGTTTCCGACAGCATGTTTTCGATGTTTGATTCTTTTAATCCGATTTTCATGATGGCTGACTCCGGCGCGCGTGGTTCCAAACAGCAGATTCGTCAGCTGGCCGGTATGCGCGGTTTGATGGCGAAGCCGTCAGGGGAAATTATCGAAAGCCCGATCACGGCCAATTTCCGTGAAGGTCTGACCGTGCTTGAGTATTTCATCTCGACGCACGGAGCCCGCAAAGGCCTTGCAGACACGGCGCTCAAAACTGCCGACTCCGGTTATTTGACCCGCCGTCTCGTCGACGTTTCACAAGATGTGATCGTGACTGAGGACGACTGCGGAACTTTGAGCGGTATCTTTATCGAACCGATGTACGAAGGCGAAGAAGTGATCGTGGCGCTGCGCGACCGCATTTTGGGCCGCGTTCCGCTGGACAACGTCGTCGACGTCGTGACCGATCAGTTGATCGTCAAGTCGGGCGAAGTCATCGATGAAAAAATTGCTGACCGCTTGGACGAAGTTGGAATCGAAAAAATCCGTATCCGTTCGGTGCTGACCTGTGAATCAACCCGCGGCTGCTGCGCTAAATGCTATGGCCGCGATCTTTCAACGGGCCGCATGGTCGAACTTGGCACGGCGGTCGGTATTATCGCTGCCCAGTCGATTGGCGAACCTGGGACGCAGCTGACGATGAGGACCTTTCACATCGGCGGTACGGCGTCCAACATCGTTGAACAATCCTATTTTCGTGCCAAAAACGGCGGCCTTCTGCAGTATCACAATCTGAAAACTGTTGTTACGACCAAGAACGAAATTATCGTTTTGAATCGTAACGGCCAGTTGACGATCCAGGACCAGAGCGGCCGCGAGTTGGAACGTTATACGATTCCTTCAGGCGCGATCATCAGCACGAAGGACGGCCAGGAAGTTAAGAAGGACGACATTTTTGTGAAATGGGACCCGTATACGGTCCCGATTCTCACGGAACTTTCCGGTAAGGTTCGCTTTGAAGACATCAAAGCGGGCGTGACCATGAACGAAGAAATGAATGCCACGACGGGTATGGTCGAGCGCGTGATTGTGGATCACCGCGAAGAACTCCATCCGCAGTTGCTTATTGTCGGAGCCAGCGAAGAAATTCTGGCGTTCTACCCGATTCCGGTGGGCGCGCATATTGTGGTCAAAGACGGTCAGGATGTGACCAGCGGTACTCTGCTTGCCAAAACGCCGCGTAAAGTTGCTAAAACCCGCGATATCACGGGCGGTCTGCCGCGTGTAGCCGAAGTTTTTGAAGCCCGCAAACCCAAAAACCCAGCGATCATTTCCGAAATTGACGGCATTGTCGAGATCGGTGATGTGGTCAAGGGCCAGAGAAAAATCTTGGTCAAGAGTTCCGCGGGCATGGAAAAAGAATATCTGATCCCGCATGGCAAACACCTGAACGTTTATAAAGGTGACCGGGTGGTCGCGGGCCAGCAGCTTGTGGACGGCCCCGTGGTTCCTCAGGATATTCTGCGGGTTTCCGGGGAACGCAGCTTGCAAGAATACCTCGTCAATGAAGTCCAAGAAGTTTACCGGCTTCAGGGCGTGAAGATCAACGACAAGCACGTGGAAATCATCGTGCGTCAGATGCTGCGCAAAGTGCGCATTGAAGATCCGGGCGATACGGAATTCCTGGTCGGCGCACACATTGACAAAATCAAATTCGGTCAGGAAAATGCGGCCATGCTCAAGAAGGGTAAGGAGCCGGCAAAAGCGACGGCGGTTCTGCTCGGTATTACTAAGGCATCGCTGACAACCGAAAGTTTTATTTCAGCCGCGAGTTTCCAAGAAACAACGCGCGTCTTGACGGAAGCGGCTTCTGCCGGCAAGCGCGACGAACTGCTCGGCTTGAAAGAAAACGTCATCATGGGGCACTTGATTCCGGCAGGAACCGGTTTCATGGAGCACCGCCAAATCCAGATGAAAAAAGAAATTTCGGAAATTCTGCCTGATGTTTCAAAAGCAGCGGAAGCGCCGCAAGAAGCAAAGGAGAAAGCCTAATGGCTCCGACCATCAATCAATTAATTCGTAAAGGCAGACGGCGGTTTAGCAATAAAACCAAATCGCCGGCCCTGCAAAACTGTCCGTTTCGCAAAGGCGTTTGTTTGATCGTCAGAACTCAGACGCCCAAAAAACCAAACTCGGCGCTGCGTAAAATTGCGCGCGTACGTTTGACCAACGGCCAGGAAGTGACCGCATACATTCCCGGTGTCGGACATAATCTTCAAGAACACTCGATTGTGCTCGTGCGCGGAGGCCGTGTGAAAGATCTTCCCGGCGTTCGTTATCACATCGTGCGCGGAAAACTGGATGCGACCGGCGTGGCCGGCCGTAACCGTTCACGTTCCAAGTACGGCGCTAAGACGCCTAAAAAAACCTAAAGGACGAGGTCTAAGAACTCATGAGAAGACGCAGCGCACCGAAACGTAAAATATTGCCGGATCCGATTTATAATGACAAATTGATCGCTAAATTGATCAATATTGTTATGGAAAGAGGCAAAAAGTCCACTGCTCAGGGTATTGTCTATGGGATGATGGAAATCGTCAAAGAGAAAACCGGAAAAGAACCTCTTGAAGTTTTAAAGCAGGCAGTAGATAATGTCCGCCCTTTGCTTGAGACCAAATCGCGCCGGGTGGGTGGTGCAACTTATCAGGTCCCTGTAAGTGTCAGACCTGACCGCGGTTACACGCTGGCCCTGCGCTGGATTCGTCAGTATTCCCGCGAGCGCAAGGGAAAGCCCATGCGGGTGAAACTTGCGCAGGAAATCTTAGACAGCTATCAAAAGACCGGCTCGTCTGTGAAAAAGCGTGAAGACGTGCACAAGATGGCCGAGTCGAACCGGGCTTTTGCGCATTACCGCTGGTAAGATTTTTAGAAAAATTTATTTTTAAGGAATAGAAGTTTTTTATGAGCGACGACAAAAAAATCCATTTTCCCATTGAACGCATTCGCAATATCGGAATTGCTGCGCACATTGATGCCGGTAAAACCACGACGAGCGAACGCATCCTTTATTACACCGGCCGCACGTACAAAATCGGCGAAGTGCACGAAGGTACGGCAGTTATGGATTGGATGGAGCAAGAGCAGGAACGAGGCATCACGATTACGTCCGCTGCGACGACTTGCTTTTGGAAAGATTGCCGCATTAATCTAATCGATACTCCCGGCCACGTGGATTTTACGATTGAAGTTGAACGTTCTCTGCGCGTGCTGGATGGCTGTGTAGCCGTTTTTGGCGCAGTGGAAGGTGTAGAGCCCCAGTCTGAAACAGTTTGGCGTCAAGCCGACCGTTACAATGTTCCTCGTATTGCATTTATCAATAAGATGGACCGTACGGGCGCCCGCTTCGAAGAAAACGTGCAGCAAATGAAGGATCAGTTGGGTGCAAATGCGGTTCCGATTCAACTCAATGTGGGTAAAGAAGATTTGTTCATCGGTATCATTGATCTTATCCTCATGAAAGCCATTATTTTCCAAGATGATTCGCTTGGCGCCAAGTTTGACGTGGTTGAAATTCCCGCAGATCAAGTCGAAAGAGCCAAAAAGGCCCGTGAACATTTGGTTGAAAAAGTCGCGGAACTCGATGACGCGATTATGAATAAATATCTCGAAGGCCAGCTGCCGACAAACGAGGAACTTAAAGCGGGGATCCGCCGGGTGACTATTGCGCTTAAGATGACGCCCGTCATTTGCGGCTCAGCCTTGAAAAATAAAGGCGTTCAGCAGCTCTTAGATGCCGTCGTCGATTATCTGCCCTCTCCCTTGGATGTGCCGCCGACGAAGGGCATGGATCCCAGCAAAGAAGACCTGGCCATTGAACGTAAAGCTTCTGAATCTGAGCCTTTGACGTGTTTTGCCTTCAAAATCGCAAGCGATAAATTCGTCGGTTCTCTTACATTTATCCGCATCTATGCAGGTGTTCTTTCCTCAAGTTCTTATGTTTACAATCCCCGCAACGGCCGGACAGAACGTATCGGCCGTTTGCTTTTAATGCATTCAAACAAACGCGAATAAATCGAAGAGGCGGGCGCGGGAAATATCGTGGCGGCCGTCGGGCTGAAAGAAATTAAAACGGGCGACACGCTTTGCGTGGAAGATAAACCGATTGTATTGGAATCCTTGTTCGTTCCTGAGCCGGTTATTTGGATGGCGGTTGAGCCCAAAACCAAAGCGGACCGTGATCGTATGTCCGAAGCCATTACGCGTCTTGTTGCGGAAGACCCGACGTTCTGTGTACGCAGCGACCATGAAACCGGCCAAACCTTGATCGGCGGCATGGGTGAATTGCATCTTGATATTAAAACGGACATTATGAAACGCGAATATAACGTTTTGCTTAATGTGGGTAAGCCGCAGGTCGCGTATCGCGAGACGATTACAGCCGGTGCCGAAGCCGAAGGTAAATTTATCAAACAAACCGGCGGCCGCGGTCAGTACGGTCATTGCTACATTAAGATCGAGCCGCTTGAACGCGGCAAAGGCATTGAGTTTGTCAACGAAACAGTGGGAGGCTCGATTCCTCGTGAATACATCCCGGCGGTTGAAGCGGGTGTGATGGATGCCTGTACGAATGGTGTGTTGGCGGGTTATCCAGTGACGGACGTGAAGGCCACGGTGACAGACGGCAGCTACCACGACGTCGACTCTTCCGAAATTGCTTTTAAGATGGCGGGTATTCTTGGTTTTAAAGAAGCCTTCAGAAAGGCAAAGCCCGTTCTTCTGGAGCCGATGATGCTGGTCGAAGTTGTCGTTCCCGATGAGTATATGGGCGACATTATTGGCGATTTAAATTCCCGCCGCTGCATCATTCAGGAAATGGCGAACAAAGGCCATTTGAAAACGGTTAAGGGTCTTGTGCCTTTGGCCGAAATGTTTGGTTACGCAACGGCGACGCGCTCCCTTTCTCAGGGCCGGGCAACGTACTCCATGGAGCCTAACAGCTACCAGGAAGTGCCTCGTCAAATCGCTGAAAAAATCATGGTAAGCTGAGGGACCTATGGCCGTTAAAGAAAAAATCAGAATTAAACTCAAAGCGTATGACCACCGCATTTTGGACCAGTCGGTTCTTGAAATTGTGGGAACGGCCAAACGCACGGGCGCCAAAGTGATCGGGCCGGTTCCTCTTCCGACGCAGATCTGGAAGACCACCGTGCTGCGCGGTCCGACGATTGATAAAAAGTCCCGCGATCAATTTGAAGTCAGAACACACAAACGTCTTATTGCGATTGAGGAGCCCACGTCCCGTACGGTTGATGCCTTGATGAAACTAGATCTGCCGGCCGGTGTGGATGTGGAAATCAAGTTATGATCGGATTGCTTGGAAAAAAAATTGGCATGACGCAGATCTTTGATGAAGAGGGCCGCCAAGTCCCCGTCACCCTGATCGATGCGACTTCCTGCCATGTGACGGCGCTGCGCAAGAAGGACAAAGAGGGTTATTCCGCAGTCCAGCTTGGATTGGATCCGCTCAAAGAAAAGCATGCGAATAAAGCCGAACTTGGCGCCGCTAAAAAGCTGCACTTGCCGGCGATGCGGTTTGTGCGCGAAATCCGTACGGACGAAGTTGAAGGCGTGGATCTCGCTAAAGCGGTTGATGTCAGCATGTTTCAGCCGGGTGATTATGTGGATGTCTCCGGCGTTTCAATCGGAAAAGGTTTTCAGGGTGTTGTCAAACGCCATCATTTCAAAGGCGGTTACGGCGCCCATGGTACAAAAATGGGACGTGAGCCGGGTGGTATCGGTTCGCGCGCCGGCGGCAATGGCTGCCGGAAAAAAGTTCGCAAGGGAAAGCGTTTGCCTGGGCATATGGGGCAGGATCTGATTACGGTCCAAAATTTGGCTGTCGTCAAAGTCGATTCCGAGCAAAGCATTCTAGCTTTGCGCGGTGCGGTCCCCGGCGCTGAAGGCACGTGCCTTGTGGTAAGAATGGCTTTGAAAAGACCCGCCAAAGGGCGTAAGTGGAAATTGAAGACGGATGCCAGCCAGACCGGTTCCGAAACCGCGGCCGTTCAATCTTAAAATTTGACGAACTGAGGAAAATTTAAATTTATGAAGGTACCCCTTTACTCTAAAGAGGGAAAAAAGCAAAAAGACGTCGAGCTTAGCGCCGCGTTGTTTGGCGCGCGCGTCAATAAGCGTCTGCTGGCTCTTGTGAACAAGGCCTTTGCCGCCAATTTGCGCCATGGCACTGCCCAGACCAAAACGCGCAAAGATGTGCGCGGCGGTGGCAAGAAACCCTGGAAGCAAAAGGGTACAGGCCGTGCGCGTGCCGGCTCCACCCGCTCTCCAGTTTGGCGCGGCGGCGGCACGGTTTTTGGTCCGCACCCTCGCAGTTACTACGTGAATCTGCCGAAGGGCATGAAAAAACAAGCCTTGGTTTCGGCGCTTTCGCTGCGTGCGAGCGAAAACAACATCGTTGTCTTAGAAGCGGTCCAGTCACAGAACGGAAAAACCAAAGAGCTCGTCAAACTTTTTTCAGCGCTGCCGGTTCAAGGCAAAAGCACTTTGTGCGTGGTGAAAGATTTCGGTGAGCCGCTGAAACGCGCCAGCCGGAATATGAGCGAGTGGGTGAGAGTGCGCAAAGCTGCAGACCTGAATGCTTATCATGTGCTGCGCCGGACGAAATTAATTATCGAAGAAGACGCTCTGCCGGTTCTTGAAGCGGCCGTGGGCGCGGCTCAAACCGCAAAAGCTGAGTAAGGAAAAATTTTATGAAACTGCATGTCTATGATGTGATTTTGGAGCCGGTAATTACTGAAAAAATAGCGGCGCAGGAAGAATCACAGGGTAAATATGCGTTCAAGGTGCATGCGGACGCGAATAAGAAACAAATTAAGTCCAGTATTGAAAAGATGTTTAATGTGCATGTGACCAGCGTGAATACCATGAACAAGCAAGGCAAATGGCGCAGAGTCCGGTTTCAACCGGGCCGGACTGCGGCGTGGAAGAAAGCGATTGTGACTTTAAAAACCGGCGAAAAAATCGACATTACGACTTAAGAGAGACTCCTGTGGCTTATATTAAATTTAAACCGACGACACCAACGCGCCGTTTTGGCAATAGCGCTGACTTTGCCGAATTGACTGCAGACAAACCGTATCGTCCGTTGACAGTGGCGTTGAAAAGAACGGGCGGCCGCAACAATCACGGCCGCATTACATCACGTGGCATTTCAGGCGGACACAAGCAGCGTCTGCGTCTCGTGGACTTTAAACGTCCGCGTCATGGCGTCGCGGCCCAGGTGTTGACCGTTGAATATGACCCGTGCCGCACTTCGCGCATTGCGCTTATCGAGTATCAAGGCGGCGAAAAAAGCTATATTTTGTGCCCGGACAGCCTGAAAGTCGGCGAAACGGTGATGAGCGGGCCTCAAGCGGAAATCCGCATTGGCAATCACGTGCCCCTGCGCAATATTCCGGAAGGAACTCCGGTACACAACATTGAAATTCAGCCTGGTTTGGGCGGTAAACTCGTGCGTGCCGCCGGCGGCGTGGCGCAGATTCTTTCAAAAGAAAACGATTTTGCGCATTTGAAAATGCCTTCAGGTGAAATTCGTATGGTGAGCCTGAATGCTTTTGCAACCGTGGGGCAGTGTTCGCACATTGATAAAGAAAACCTGGTGCTTGGAAAAGCCGGGCGCACCCGTTGGCTCGGACGCAAGGGCAAAACGCGCGGCATTGCAAAAAATCCTGTCGACCATCCGATGGGCGGCGGCGAAGGTAAGTCAAAGGGCGGTAATCATCCCCAGAGCCCATGGGGCCAGAAATCCAAAGGACTGAAAACCCGCAAACGCAAAAAAGCCAGCGGCAAGTACATCGTGAGGGACCGGAGAAAATGAGCCGTTCATCAAAAAAAGGCGTTTTTGTAGACGAGAGATTGTATGAAAAAGTCAAAGTGGCCAAAAAACAAAATGACCGCCGGCCGATTAAGACCTGGTCCCGCCGAAGCACGATAACGCCTGAATTTGTGGGGCTGACTTTTGCCGTGCATAACGGAAAAATTTTTAACAACGTTTTTGTGCTGGAAAACATGGTCGGGCATAAGCTGGGTGAATTTTCCCCGACCCGCACATTTAAGAAACACAGCACTTCGCAGGACAAAACCAAGGCCGCCGCTGTAGGCGCTAAAACCTAAGCTGAATGATTATGGGAAAAAAATCACATAAAGAACGGCATCCGGGAAATCCGAAATGCTCGAAAGCGATTGCCCGGTACCTGAGAATTTCACCGCGGAAACTGCGCCGCGTGATTGGAGCGGTCCGGAAAAAACCGGCCCTGCAGGCTTTGGACATTTTGGCTACGCTGCCCCAGAAGGGCGCACGCATTGCCGGCAAAGTCCTGAAAAGCGCCGTGGCCAATGCCAAAGGCAGCGGCCTGGATGAAACCCGGCTTTTGATCACGGACTTTCGTGCGGATGCTTCGTTTACGCTGAAGCGCTTTATGCCGCGTTCGATGGGCCGTGCCGACCGTCTTCTTAAGCGCACAAGCCACTTATCGATCGTTTTGACTGAAGGCAACAAAAGTTTTGGACAACCTGCGGTCAAATCCACTGCAGCGGCCGAACAAGCCGGGGCTGTAGAGGCTGCGCCGAAAAAGCGCAAGACCAAAGCCGCGGCAAAGGCATAAGGGGGAATATCTTGGGTCAGAAAGCGCATCCGTACGGACTGAGACTGGGATACATCAAGCCATGGAAGAGCCGATGGTTCGCAGGAAAGAACCTTGCCAATACGCTTGAAGAAGATATTAGTGTCCGCAAGCATGTGAAGAAAACCCTGGCGCATGCGGGGATTTCTAACATTGAGATCGAGCGGTCCACAGGCCGCATCCGCGTCCGTATTTTTACGGCCCGTCCGGGCGTCATCATCGGCCGCCGCGGCCAGGAAATTGACAAGATCCGCGAGGGCTTGAACAAGCTTACGAAGAGTGAAGTCTTTTTGGATATTAAAGAAGTCAAGTCGCCGCAGACGGATGCGCAGCTTGTGGCTGAAAATATTACGGGGCAGCTGGAAAAACGCATCGGTTTCCGCCGGGCAATGAAAAAAGCGGTTCAGGGCGCCATGCAAAAAGGCGCCTTGGGAATCAAGGTCAAATGCAAGGGCCGTTTGGGCGGCGCTGAAATTGCCCGAGAAGAAGGCTACCATGAAGGCAAAGTCCCTTTGACCACCCTGCGGGCTGACATTGATTACGGTTTTGCCGAAGCGTTTACGACTTACGGCGTCATTGGCTGCAAAGTCTGGGTTTATAAGGGCGATATTTTGGTCAAAAAAGAAGAAGCGGCCATTCGTCAAGAGCGGGAACGCCGCCGTTTGGCCGAAGAACGCGCAGGCTCAGAACCTGCCGTTCCTGCGGCTGAAAGTGTCGTGAAGACGGATGCGCCGGCTGTTTCTGATGCGACTGAAGAAAGCAAAGGGAATTAATCATGGCCTTACAGCCGAAACGGGTCAAGTTTCGTAAACAGCAGCGCGGGTGGATGGGCGGTATTGCAACGCGCGGCAGCAGTATTGCGTTCGGTGATTTTGCCTTGAAGGCGCTTGATCGCGGTAATCTCACGGGCATTCAAATTGAAGCGGCGCGCGTGGCGCTGACGCGTCATGTGAAGCGCGGTGGAAAAGTCTGGCTGCGCGTTTTCCCGGATCATTCTTATACGAAAAAACCTGCGGAAACCCGCATGGGTAAGGGTAAGGGCGCGCCGGAATATTACATCGTCAAGGTCAAGCCCGGCCGTATTATTTTTGAAATGGGGGGGATTCCAGAGCAGTTGGCTAAGTCGGCCCTGCGTCTTTGCGCTCATAAGATCCCCTTTCGCACCAAGTTTGTGCGACGGACAGAGGTTTAATCTATGAAAATCGCGGATGTTAGAAATTTGGGAATCGACGAACTGCAGGAAAAAGTTTCTCAGCTCAAGAAGAACCTGATGCAATTTCGCTTTCAAGCGAAGACCGGGAAACTCGAAACCAAAAACAGCCTGAAACTGACACGGCGGGATATTGCCCGTCTTTTGACGGTTATCCAGGAACAAAAAGCCGCGGGGGTGGAAGTGCAAGCCCCGGTCAAAGCCAAGACTGTGAAGCCGGCAGCCGTCAAAAAAGAAACTGCCAAAAAAACCGTTAAGAAAACGCCGGTAAAATCCAGCAAATAACTTACGAGGTTGGTTGTGGAAAACGCAAACGTTGATAAAGGCCAGGTGCGTGAAGGGGTTGTCGTCAGCGACAAGATGGACAAGACCCGCATTGTAGAAGTGACGCGGCTGATGACGCATTCGCAGTTCAAAAAGACGATTCGCCGTAAAATCAAATACGCCGTGCACGACGATACCAATCAATCCAAGGCCGGTGACAAAGTCCGTATTATTCAGACACGCCCGCTTTCAAAAACAAAGCGCTGGCGTTTAATCAAGGTGCTTGCGTCATGATCCAAATCCGTTCCATTTTGCAGATCGCAGATAACAGCGGCGCAAAAAAAGCTTCCATGATCGGTGTGATCGGCCGTCACGGAAAAAGAACGGCTGAAATCGGCGACATTATTACGGCTTCCGTCAAAGAAGCGATTCCAAAAGGAAGCGTCAAAAAAGGCGAGGTGGTTAAGGGTGTGATTGTCCGTACCCGTTCGCCAATTAAGCGTAAAGATGGTTCGGTGGTCAAGTTTTCATCCAACGCGCTCGTGCTTATCGACAATGCAAAAAATCCGCGCGGCACGCGCATTTTTGGGCCCGTGGCCCGTGAGCTGCGTGACCGGCAATTTACAAAAATTATTTCACTGGCACCCGAGGTATTGTAATCATGCGTCTCAAGAAAGATGATCAAGTCATTGTAACGGCGGGAAAAGACCGCGGCAAAAAGGGTAAAGTGCTCCAAGTTCTACCTGCCAAAAACAGCGTGATTGTTGAGAAAATCAACTACCGTACGTTTTACATGCGCAAAAGCCAGCAGAACCCCAAGGGCGGTATCTCTAAGATGGAAGTGCCCATTTCCGCGTCCAAAGTCATGCTGATCTGTCCGCGCACCGGCAAGCCGACGCGTATTGGCTACACGTTTTTGGCTGACGGCACCAAACAACGCGTCAGTAAAAAATCAGGCGAAGTGTTATGACAACGGTCAATTCAAAAAAACCAAATCTGCTCATTCGTTACCGCGAAAGCGTCGTTCCCGCGCTTTCGCAGGAGTTTAAATACGCGAATGTGATGCGCGTTCCCCGGCTTGTCAAAGTCGTGGTCAATATGGGCATCAAAGAAGGCAAAGAAGACGTTAAAATTCTCGAACATGTAGTGGGCGAACTGGCGGTCATTACCGGGCAAAAGCCGGTTGTGACACGCGCCAAGAAATCTATTTCGGCTTTTAAGCTGCGCCAGGGCCAGCCGATCGGCGCCAAAGTGACGCTGCGCGGCGCGCGCATGTATGAATTTCTGGACCGGTTATTTTCGATTGCGATGCCGCGCATCCGCGACTTCCGGGGTTATAGCGATAAAAGTTTTGACGGCCGCGGAAACTACACCCTTGGCATTCAAGAGCAGATTATTTTTCCGGAAGTTGAATTTGATAAGATCAAAAAAACTCAGGGTATGGACGTGACGATCGTAACGACATCACAGTCTGACGCAGAAGCCAAGCGGCTGCTGGAGCTCATGGGGCTGCCCTTTATTAAAAAACAGCCAAAACCGGCCCGGCAGGAGAATGCGTAATGGCAAAAACGTGTCTTGTTGTAAAACAGAAAAGAAAACCCAAGTTTGAAGTGCGCCGTTACCACCGCTGCCGTCAGTGCGGCCGTTCCGGCGGTTTTATCCGTAAATTCGGGCTGTGCAGAATTTGTTTCCGCGAATTGGCGAACCAGGGAATCATTCCCGGCGTCACGCGATCGAGTTGGTAAAGCTAAATAACTCAAGGCGGGTTTGGAACCCGCCCTTACGGGAAAGAGAAATCTATGGCGTGTTCTGATTTTGTAGCAGATTTTTTAACAGTGATTCGCAATGCGGTGACGGCGCACAAGGATGTGGTGACTCTGAAGTCCTCCAAGGCGTGTGAGCAGATCGCGGAAATTCTCAAAAAAGAAGGCTTTATCGGAAGCTGCAAAACTTTTTCTGAAGGCCCCAAGCGTTTTCTGCGGATCCACTTGAAGTATATGCGCGACAAAAAACCCGCCATTCAAGGTATCCGTAAAATTTCCAAACCCGGCTGCCGCGTTTATACGGCAAGTGATAGTATCAAAAAAGTCCGTGCAGGCCTTGGAATTGCGATTTTGTCGACTTCCAAAGGCGTCATGACGGACAAGCAGGCCCGGCTGGACAAGGTCGGCGGCGAAATTCTTTGTACGGTCTGGTAATCCGGAAAGGCTGAATATGTCAAGAATCGGGAAAAAACCTGTTGTGATCCCAAGCGGCGTCAAGGTCCAGATGAGCGGAACGCGCGTTAGCGTGCAGGGACCCAAGGGCAAGCTTGAAACGGAAATCCATCCGCGCATCAAGGTTACGGTCAACAAAGACCAGGTTGAAGTTTCGCGTGCAACCGACATTCGTATGGACCGGGCTTTGCACGGCTTGATCCGCAGCCTGATTCAGAACATGATCGTCGGTGTGACGGAAGGTTATAAGAAAGAACTCGAAATGGAAGGTGTTGGTTTCAAGGCCCAGGTCAAAGGGAAAATCCTGAACCTGGTGCTTGGATTTACGCATCCGATTGACTATGCCATTCCTGACGGCATTACGATTGTTTGCGCAAAGCCGACACAGATTGCAGTCAGCGGCAACGATAAACAGCAAGTTGGACAAGTGGCCGCGGAAATCCGCCGCTACCACAAGCCGGAACCTTATAAAGGCAAGGGTATTCACTATGTCGGCGAGCATATCCGCCGCAAGCAAGGAAAAACGGTAGGTTAGTTATGAGTAAAAAAGAAGCAGGGCGCGTTAAAAGACATCAAAGACTTCGTAAGAAAGTCGAAGGCACGACCGAGCGTCCGCGCGTGAGCGTCCACCGTTCGCTGAAAAATATTTATGTCCAGGCCATTGATGACATTGGTCAGCATACGCTGCTGGCGGCTTCGACCCGCGATGAAAGCGTCTCAAAGGGCGTCAAGGGCAAAACCAATGCGGCCAAACAACTTGGCCTTTCTTTCGGTAAACAATTGCTTGAAAAAGGAATCCAGAAAGTCTGCTTTGACCGCGGCGGGTATCTCTACCACGGCCGAGTCAAAGCCGTAGCCGAAGCACTTAGAGAAGCGGGGGTTCAGGTATGAGTGAAGTAAAACGGGAAAAAAAGACAGGCCAGCCAGACCGCAGTCAAGGGTCGGGGCCGCGCAAACGCGAAGGGCAGGCCGCTGCGCCCAGTGATTTTCCTTTTGAAAAAGTGATTCAAATCAACCGCTGCGCCAAAGTGGTCAAGGGCGGCAAACGTTTCAGTTTTAGCGCGCTGGTTATTATTGGAAATGGCACGGGCGAAATTGGTTTTGCGATCGGCAAGGCCGGGGAAGTCTCGGATGCGATTCGTAAATCACTCGCCGCTGCGCGTAAGAACAAAGTGCGTATTATTTTAAAAGGGACGACAATTCCGCATGAAGTCATGGGACGCTACGGAGCCGCGAAGGTGATGTTGAAGCCGGCGATGCCGGGTACGGGCGTTATTGCCGGCGGTGCCGTGCGCGCGGTTTGTGAATCGTGCGGGATTAAAGACATTTTGACTAAGAGCCTGGGCAGTGACAATGCCATTAATGTTTTGAAAGCAACGGTTGACGGTTTGAAGCAGCTTTCCGACAAACGCATCCGGTTCGAGGAGCAGGCAGAGGCTGTGGTGTCATGAGAGCTAAAAAACCTTACGAAAAACGCCGCAAACGCCTTGGCCGCGGAATCGGTTCAGGCCATGGCAAGACTTCGACGAAGGGGCACAAAGGTCAGCTGGCGCGTTCTGGCTCTGGCGCCCGCATCCGTCCGGGGTTTGAAGGCGGTCAGAACCCTTTATACCGTAAGCTTCCCAAGCGCGGATTCAATAACGCAGCTTTTGCTTCTGATTATGCCGTAGTCAATCTCGACCGCATTGAAGCCCTTGGCGTTGCTGAAGTTTCGCCGGAATTGCTGGTTGAACGCGGCGTGATTAAAACCGCCAAGACCGGCGTTAAAGTTCTCG
Organism: Candidatus Omnitrophota bacterium; assembly: GCA_023247055.1. Classification (GTDB taxonomy): domain Bacteria; phylum Omnitrophota; class Omnitrophia; order Omnitrophales; family Aquincolibacteriaceae; genus JAHFHB01. The sequence continues at coordinate 56,185 of JAHFHF010000002.1, read as the reverse complement.
GCAATGGCAGCTTGAGCCGTCCGGTTGTGATTAAAGCGCATAAATTCAGCGAGTCTGCTAAAGCCAAGATTGAAAAAGCCAAGGGCCAGGCTGTTTTGATCGGTTAAGCCGACTTAGCCGCCCTGCCCGGATGAGATGGGCAGCGGTCATTTTCCGTCGCATTAAAGACCCAACGACAGCGGAATGTTAAAAGCATATACGAATATTTTCAAGATTCCGGACTTGCGCGCGAAAGTGCTTTTTACGCTCGCCATTATCATTGTATACCGGATTGGTGCTTACGTTCCAACGCCCGGTATTGACGGCACGGCGCTGGCGCGGTTTTTTCAAAGCATTTCGCACACTCCGGGCGGAACGCTCTTTGGCATTATGGGAATGTTTTCAGGCGGCGCCCTGCAGAAGGCGACCATCTTTGCGCTGGGCATTATGCCCTACGTCTCGGCGTCCATTATTTTACAGCTGTTGACCGTCGTCATTCCGCAGCTTGAGAAAATGGCCAAAGAAGGTGAAGAAGGCCGTAAAAAAATCATTCAGTATACGCGCTACGGCACGGTCATTCTGGGATTGATCCAGACGTTTTTCATTTCGCTTTGGCTGGAAAATCCAAATGCGTTTCAGGGAACGGTGATCGTGCCGAATCCGGGCTGGGGCTTCCGCCTCATGACCATGCTGACTCTCACGACGGGCACCGCCTTTATCATGTGGCTGGGTGAACAAATCGATCAGTACGGCATCGGTAACGGTATTTCGATTGTGATTACGGCGGGTATTATCGAATCCGTTCCAACGGCTCTGTGGCAGACATTTTTGCTGCTTTCGCCGTTTGATTCGAGCCGGCAGGAATTGGCCTGGTGGAAGTTTGCGCTGATGATTGCTTTGTTCATAGGCACCGTTGTCGGCGTTATTCTCATTATTCAGGGGCAGCGCAAGATTGCCGTGCAGTATGCCAAGCAGATCCGCGGGCATCGCATGTATGGCGGGCAAAATACGTTTTTGCCGCTTAAAGTTAATCAGGCGGGCGTGATTCCGATTATTTTTGCGCAGTCCGTGATTCTTTTTCCCGCGACGATTGCCGGGTTTTTTCCGGGCGCCGGCTTTTTAACGCAGGCCGCTCATTCTTTGGCGCCGGGACAGGCGGCGCACTCGATTTTATACGCCCTTTTGATTTTATTTTTCACATTCTTTTATACGGCGATTACGTTTAATCCCATTGAGGTCAGTGAAAATCTGCAGAAGTTCGGCGGGTTTGTTCCGGGCATCCGGCCGGGAAAAAATACGGCGGAATATCTGGATTATGTCATGACCCGCATTGCGGCAAGCGGGGCTGTTTTTTTGGCGATCATTGCGCTGTTCCCGCAAATTATTTCGTCGCCAAAACTTTTGAACATTCCTTTTTTGATCGCCAGCTTTTTTGGCGGCACGGGACTTCTCATTATCGTTGGTGTGATTTTGGACACGATGAAACAGATCGAGTCTCAGCTTTTGATGCGCCACTATGAAGGTTTTGTCAAAAAAGGAAAGCTGAAGGCCCGGCGCTGATGAATGTAGTATTCATTGGACCGCCCGGCGCAGGCAAGGGCACGCACGCGACGATTTTGAGTGAGAAGTATTCGCTGGTTCCTTTGGCCGCGGGTGATATTTTGCGCCAGCATATCCGTAATAAAACGGAGTTGGGCCGCAAAGCCAAAGACGTGATTGAAAAAGGCGAGTTGGTTTCCGATGATCTCGTCAATTCGATTATTTTTCATGAGATTGAGGCGGCTTTTTTGCAGAAAAAAGGCGTGCTCTTAGACGGATTTCCGCGCACGATTGGCCAGGCTGAGGCGCTTGATAAGTTTTTGACCGGACACCGTTCGGCGCTAGATGCGGTTTTGAACTTTGATACTTCGGAAGACATGATTATTGCCCGGCTTTCAGGCCGCCGGGTCTGCGCCAACTGCGGCGCCAATTATCATCTTCGCAACCCGCTTTTGCGTCCGAAAAAAGAGGGGCTTTGCGATAAGTGCGGCCAGCCGTTGACGCAGCGCAAGGACGATCAACCTGAAACGATCCGGCACCGGCTTGAAACGTATCAAAAAGAAACCGCGCCTTTGATCGGCTATTACCGGCGCAAGAACATCCTGTACGACCTTCATGGCGACTATGACGTCAATGAATTTCAGGACGAAATCCAAACGCTCTTTGAGAAGCTAAAACTGACCGTATGATTTCGCTGAAATCAAAACGCGAAATTGAAATCATGCGGCAAGCCGGCGAAATTTTGAAGCTGGTTTTTAAACAAGTCGAACCGGCTGTTCAGGCGGGTGTAACGACCAATGACTTGGACGCTATTGCGGAAGAAACCATTCGCAAGGCCAAAGGCGAGCCGGCTTTTAAAGGCTACCGGGGTTTTCCAAAAACGGCCTGCATTTCCGTAAACGAAGAAGTGGTCCACGGGATTCCGGGGCCGAGAAAACTGAAGGCCGGCGATGTGGTCAGTTTTGACATCGGCGCTAAGGTGAACGGGTATTATGCCGACTCTGCGCGGACCTGGGTGGTCGGCAAAGTCAGCGATAAAATTGCGCGGCTGGCTGCCGCGGCCCGCGGATCGCTGTTGGAAGGCTTGAGCGCTTATAAGCCCGGATGCCGCATCGGTGATTTATCCGAGAAAATCCAGCAGTACATTGAGGGTCAGGGCTTTCAGGTCGTGCGTGATTATGTGGGGCATGGCATCGGCCGCGCGATTCATGAAGAACCGGCAGTGCCTAATTATGGAAAAGCGGGACAAGGCCTTAAAATACAACCCGGTTTGGTGCTGGCCATTGAGCCGATGGTGACTGAAGGCCACTACGGCGTTGAAACGTTGGAAGACGGCTGGACCGTGGTGACGCGGGACCGCAAATGGGCAAGTCATTATGAAGACACCATCGCTTTTACCGAGGATGGCTATATGAATTTAACCGGAGAAAGTATTTAGACCATGCCTAAGGAAGATGCGATTGAAGTTGAGGGAACGGTGATTGAACCGCTTCCGAACGCCATGTTCCGCGTGGGGCTGGATAACGGCCACAAAGTTTTAGCGCACGTTTCCGGAAAGATGCGTATGAATTATATTCGCATCCTGGCCGGCGACCGGGTGAAAGTTGAACTTTCGCCTTATGATTTGACGCGGGGACGGATTACCTTCCGCGTGAAATGACCAGACGACGCTGATGTGTCTGGTCATCCTCGAATGCTTTAGTCGAGGATCGGGCAAGTTAAGTTTTTGACAAAGAAATTTAGAAACAACAAAAAACGCAGATTCCCGCCAAAAGCATGCGGGAATGACAAACAGGAATCAATTTATGAAAGTCAGAAGTTCAGTCAAAAGAATTTGTGAGCACTGCAAAATTATACGGCGCAAGCGCGTCATCTATATTATTTGCAAGACGAATCCAAAACACAAACAGCGCCAGGGTTGATCCCCGCGTTTTGCGCAGTAAGAGAAAGGGTTAAACATGCCTCGTATTTTGGGAGTTGACGTTCCGCGCGATAAAGTGACAGAGATTGCCCTGACTTATATCTATGGGATTGGGCGGACGCTTTCACGCCGGATTCTTACGGAAGCCCAGGTGGAGCCTCTTAAGCGCGCTAAGGATCTTACAGAAAAAGAAATTTCTGCGATTACAACTGTGATTCAGAAGACCGCTAAAGTCGAAGGGGACCTGCGCCGGGAAATCCAGCAGAATATCCGCCGTTTGATCGATATTCGCTCGTACCGGGGCACCCGTCACTTACGCGGCCTTCCGGTCCGCGGGCAGCGTTCTCACACCAATGCGCGTACCCGTAAGGGGCCCCGCAAAGTGGTCGGCGGAGTGAACAGAAAACCGCCCTCACCTAAGTAACGCGGGTTGTTTTGGGGCGTCATTCAAAGTCAGTTTAACGGGAGAATTTCATGAGCAAGAAGAAAAAACAAAAGCATGTTGCGCGCGGTATCGTCCATATCGTCGCCACTTTTAATAATACGATCATCACCGTGACCGACATGCAGGGCAATACGCTTTGCTGGGCTTCTTCAGGCGCCGCAGGGTTTAAAGGTTCCAAGAAATCAACGCCTTTTGCCGCGCAGGTTGCTTCAGAGCAAGCCGCCCGTAAAGCCCTTGAGTTTGGAATGAAAGATGTCGTGGTGCATGTGAAGGGTCCCGGATCCGGCCGCGAGTCCGCCATTCGCGCCCTTCAGGCCGCGGGTCTTGCGATCAGCACCATTTTTGATATTACCCCTGTGCCGCATAACGGCTGCAGGCCGCCGAAGAAAAGGAGAGTTTAATTTTATGGGAAGATACACCGGTCCCGCTGTACGTCTTTCGCGCCGCGAAGGCGTCAACTTGCTGCTGAAAGGCAGCCGCCGCAATGATGACAAGGTGGCCAAACGCCTTGCGCAGCCTCCCGGTCAGCACGGCAAGATGCGCGTCAAGAAAATGTCCGACTACGGTGTACAGATGCGGGAAAAGCAGAAGCTGAAGAGGATCTACGGCATGCTCGAGCGCCAATTCCGGGTTTTCTTCCATCGCGCCGCAAGCAAAAAGGGTGTGACGGGCGAGACGCTCATCCAGCTTCTGGAAAGCCGTCTCGACAACGTGGTCTACCGGCTTCTGTTTGCTTCAACTCGCCGCGAAGCACGTCAGATGGTCAGCCACGGCCTTATTTTTGTGAACGGCCGGCCGGTCAATATTCCGTCTTACATTGTGCGCGAAGGGGATGTCATCACGCCGCGCAATAAAGAGAAAACCATCAACCGCGTCAAAGCGCATTTGCAGCTGGTCGATGACCTGCAGGTTTCTGACTGGCTGTCGCTCGACCGGAATTCGCTGGAAGCGAAAGTGCTCCGGCTTCCGACAAAAGCGGATGCCCAGCTGCCGGTTGAGGAATCGTTGATCGTTGAGTTGTATTCCAAATAACGTAATTTTAACGGCGTTTTTTTAGGCGGCAGCCCCGCATGAAGATTAATCGTCACTTAGGAGGAGAATAAAATGGGAATTCGCTGGAAAACGTTTGAAATGCCGAAGCGGCTTGAGGTCGACAAGGCCAGTTTGACAAAAACTTATGGCAAGTTTGTGGCGGAGCCTTTTGAACGCGGCTACGGCACGACCATCGGCAACTCGCTGCGCCGCGTTCTGATTTCGTCTATTGACGGCGCTGCAGTGACGAGCATCAAGATTGACGGGATGCTGCATGAGTTTTCATCGCTCGATGGCGTACTTGAAGACGGCGCCCAGATTGTGCTCAATATCAAGAAACTGGCTTTCCGCTATCACGGCAAAGGCAGCAAGCAGGTGTTTATCAATGTCAAAAACCAGGGTCCGATCACGGCGCGTGATATCCAGGCCGATGAGACGATTGAAATCGTCAATCCGGATATGCACATCTGTACATTAACCAAAAACGTGCCATTCCGGCTTGAAATGGAAGTCAGCCGCGGCCGCGGGTATGTTTCGGCCGAGAAAAATAAAAAAGAAGGGGCGCCGATCGGTCTTGTGCCGGTGGACTCTCTGTTCTCGCCCGTGGTGAAAGTCAACTACACGGTCGAAGAAACCCGCGTCGGTCAGATTACCGATTATGACCGGTTGATTCTGGAAATCACAACCAATGGTGCTATGGGCCCTGAAGAGGCGCTGCTTTATGCCTCCAATATTCTCCAGCGCCACCTCGATATCTTCGTCAACTACGGCGAACTGCCTGAAGAAGAAGAGGAAGAAGAAGAGGAAGAGGACGAATCATTCCGCGAGATCATCAACAAGCCCATCAGCGAACTTGAACTCTCGGTCCGCAGCGCGAACTGCCTGGAAGCGGCTCAGATCAAAACGATCGGCGATCTTGTGCAGAAGAGTGAAGCGGAAATGCTGAAATACAAAAATTTTGGCAAAAAATCACTTTCGGAAATCATGAGCATTTTGACGCCCATGGGCCTGACGTTAGGCATGAATACCGAAGAGCGTTTGAAAGGAAAGCCGGGAGCTGCCAGCAAAGCGGTTGCTCAGGCTTAAAAGGATTTTTTTATGCGGCATCAAAGGTTAAGACGTAAATTAGGAGTCAGGACACAGCACCGGCGCGCCCTCTTGCGCAATCTGGTCAAAAGTCTGGTTGAGCGTAAACGCATCCGTACCACGCTTGCCCGGGCCAAGGAAGCCAGTGCGTTTGCCGACAAGATGGTGACTCTGGCCAAGCAGGGGACGCTCCATTCTCAGCGCCTCTTGATTTCGGAACTTGGATGTCCGGATGCTGCCGGCCAGCTGGTCAAACAAATTGCGCCTCATTTCAAGGAACGCCAGGGCGGCTACACGCGCGTGCTCCGGCTGATGCCCCGTCCCGGTGACAACAGCGATATGGCGCTTTTGGAATTTACGGCCGTCATCGAAGCTCCGAAAAAGGCCAAGAAAGCCAAGGCTGAAAAACCCGGCAAGGCCGCTAAAGCCGAAAGCGCCGTGGAAAAGCCTGAAACGAAAAAATCGGACAAGGCTTCAAAGGCCAAGCCCGCTGAGAAATCGCCTGAAGCCGCGGACGAGAAAAAAGAATCCGAGAAAAAAGGCGGGTTTCTGGGTTCTCTCCGTAAATTTCTTAAAGGCGACGAATAATTTAAGTTGGCTGATGATTGAAGGGACAGGTCCATGCTTTTCGACCTGTCCCTATTTTCCCAGGCTCCGCTTCAAACCCGTGTTTCTTAAACCTATGAGTAATCTTTCCAAACGCGTCCAATCGATCACCCCCTCCGTGACGCTGGGTATTGAAGCCAAGGCCAAAGAACTCAAAGCTCAAGGCAAAGATATCATCTCCCTCAGCGCAGGCGAGCCTGACTTCGACACGCCGGCGTTCATCCAGCAAGCCGCGATCAAGGCCATGCAGAGCGGGTTTACGCGCTACACGGCGGCCGCAGGTACGGTTGAACTGCGTAAAGCCGTTTGCGCCAAACTGGAGCGCGATCAGGGCCTGAAATTTGCGCCGGATCAAATCGTGGTGAGCTGCGGCGCCAAGCATTCCCTGTTTAATATTTTTTTCGCGCTTTTAAATGAAGGCGATGAAGTCATTATTCCTTCGCCTTTTTGGCTGAGTTACCCTGAAATGGCGCAGATGTTTGGCGCAAAATCCGTTTTTATTGAAACGGCACAGGCCAGCGGCTTTAAAGTTTTGCCGGCCGCGCTTGAAAAAGCCATTACGCCTAAAACAAAAATCTTTGTCATTAATTCCCCGTCCAATCCCACGGGTGCGGTTTACTCCAAAGAAGAATTGCAGGCGCTTGTGGCGGTTTTAAAAAAACATCCGCATGTAACGGTTGTAAGCGATGAAATTTACGAAACGCTGGTTTATGACGGCCGTAAACATTACTCGATCGCCCAGCTTGATCCCGAAGTGGGAGCCCGTACTATTCTGGTCAACGGCATGAGCAAATCCTACGCGATGACCGGCTGGCGTTTGGGCTATGCGGCTTTTCCGATGAAGGACGCCGCAAAAGCCGTAGCCGGTTTTCAAAGCCATTCGACGTCTAATCCGACGTCCTTTGCTCAATCAGGCGGATTGGCGGCGCTGGAACAAGGCGCGGCCGATGCCAAAGCCATGTGCGAAGTTTTTGAAAAAAGGCGCACCTGGTTTTATGAACAGATCAGCCGTCTGCCGAAACTCAAACCTTTTCGTCCGGAAGGCGCCTTTTATCTTTTTGTCGATATTGCGGAAACGGGTATGGGCTCGCTGAAACTTTCCGAAGCCCTGCTGGAAGAAATTGCGCTGGCTGTCGTTCCGGGCCTGCCTTTTGGAAGCGACCGCCACATCCGCATGAGTTTTGCTACCTCCGAAAAGAATCTGGAGAAAGCCGTCCTGCGCCTGGCTGGCTGGCTTAACAAACATAACCCCCACCCCGCTTCGGCGCAACGTTAATAAGCCAATTTAACGCTGCCATTCTGAGCCCGCCGAAGTTTAAGCGGCGGGCGAAGAATCTCAGGGCTTTGAGATCCTTCACTGCGTTCAGGATGACAAACGAAGGACTTCGGCTTCTATGAACTCCCATTCCCCCAAAGTTTTAAAAGTCGGCGACTCTTTTCCCCGCGCAGCCCTTGAGGATTTTGTTTTCAATCTGCATTACGAAAAAAAAGATTTTGTGGCGCATCCGGGTGAGTTTAGCCTGCGCGGCGCGACTCTGGATATTTACCCCGTGACCTACCGCTCGCCGGTGCGGCTGGAATTTGAGGCCGATCGTCTGGTCTCAATCCGGGATTTTTCTCCCGTCGACGGCCAAGTTTATACGGTTTTCGAAGAAGTTTTTATCCTTCCCGTCACAGACCCCTTCCGTAAAAAAATTTCGCGCCTGCGCGAAAAATTCGAAGCCTTTGAATCGCTCAGCGACAGCACCGATTTGAAGGCGGGCGATTATGTCGTGCATTTGGAATACGGGATTGGCCGTTTTCTGGGTACCAAGACCATTCAAATCAAAGGCCAGCGCAAACGGCATCTGGCCGTGGAATATGCGGACCGTGAAATCTTGTACTTTGACATGCATGAGCCGCTCGAGCGCTATATCGGCGGCGAGGGGTACGCCCCGAAACTGACCCGCATTCATACGAAAGATTGGCAGCGCGTCAAGGAACGCACGCGCCGGGCCGTGGTATCGGTCGCGCGCGATCTGCTCGAAGTGCAGGCAAAGCGCAGCGTTGAAAAGGGCTTTGCTTTTCCCAAAGACCAAGAGTGGCAAAGCCAATTTGAAGCGGAGTTTCCTTTTGAAGAAACGCCGGACCAAGCGACGGCCATTAGCGAAGTCAAAGCGGACATGGAATCGGCGAAACCCATGGACCGCCTGCTTTGCGGCGATGTGGGCTACGGTAAAACCGAGGTGGCCATGCGCGCGGCGTTTAAAGCGGTGACAGGCGGCAGGCAAGTGGCGATTTTAGTGCCTACCACCGTGCTGGCGGAGCAGCATTACCTGGTTCTAAAACAGCGGCTGCGCACTTTCCCTGTGACCGTGGAAGTCTTGTCGCGTTTTCGCGGGCGCAGGGAACAGCTGGGCATCATGCGCGCGGCCCGTGAAGGGGCCGTTGATATTTTGATCGGCACGCACCGTTTGCTTTCCAAAGATGTCCAGTTTAAAGATCTTGGCCTGGTCGTGATTGACGAAGAGCAGCGCTTTGGCGTACGGCATAAAGAAAAATTAAAAAAATACCGTGCCGTGGTGGACGTGTTGACGCTGACTGCCACGCCGATTCCGCGCACGCTTTATTTGTCCTTGATGGGTGTGCGCGACATGTCGGTGATCAATACACCGCCGAAGAACCGCCTTGCGGTCGAAACGTATGTGCTTGAATACAGCGACCAGCGGATCGTGCAGGGCATGCGCCGCGAATTTGAACGGGGCGGCCAATGTTATTTTGTGCATAACCGCGTGGCTTCCATCGAAAAAATCCATGCTCAGCTTGTAAAACTCATGCCGGATGTGCGCTTTGGCGTGGCGCACGGCCAAATGGATCCGCAGGAACTCGAGGCCGTGATGAAAGCTTTTATGGAACAAAAACTCGACTGTCTTTTGTCGACCAACATCATTGAGTCGGGACTCGACATTCCTAACGTCAATACGATCTTTGTCAACCGCGCGGACGCCTTTGGTCTGGCCGATCTTTACCAGCTGCGCGGCCGCGTCGGGCGCTTCCGCGAGAAGCGCCAGGCCTATGCGTATTTTCTGGTGCCTAAAAACTGGGTTTTGACGCGGGATGCTGAAAAGCGTCTAGCGGCGATCGAACGTTTTACCGAGCTTGGGTCGGGTTTCAAAATTGCCATGGAAGATCTGGAAATCCGCGGGGCAGGCAATATTCTGGGCCATGAACAAAGCGGCTTTATTCATGCGGTCGGTTTTGATCTCTATTGCCGCATGCTGCGCCAGGCAGTTCAGGAAGAGCAAGGGGACAAAGTTCCTAAGATTCCCGCCAAAAACTTGCGGGAATGACACAGCGCCAACAGCGCTGCGCATGACAGTCTCGGCTTCCACGCAGAGGCGGGAATGACACAGCGCCAACAGCGCTGCGCATGACAGTCTCGGCTTCCACGCAGAGGCGGGAATGACACAGCGTCATCGAATGACAGCGTTCTGAGGCCTGCCGGGCCTTATTGAATCAGACCCTAAACTGTGCTATAAACAACGCCTATGAAAAGACGGTTTTGGCTTCAGAGTCTGCCTGTTTTCCTGCTGATAAGCCTCTTTGGGGCAGGCTCGCAGGCCTTGGCCCAAACGCAGTTGCTGGATCAGGTCATTGCCGTAGTCAACGATGAGGCCATCACCCAAAGTGAACTGGATTCGATCCTGCGGCCCATTTATGAAGATTACAAGCAGCGCTACAGCGGCGATAAACTTTTTCGCGAGCTCAATGAGGCCCGCACGAAACTCCTTAATCAGCTGATTGAAGACCGTTTGGTTTATCAGGAAGCCAAAGAAAAAAAAATTGAAGTGGATGCGGCGCAAATCGACAAGCAGATGGAGACCTTTCAAAAAAAGTTTCCAACGCTCGAAACTATGGAAACGGCCTTGAATGCCCAGGGCGTCACGCTGCACGGCCTGCGCGAGCGCCTTGAAAAACAAGAAATGGTGCGCCAGCTGCATGAGCAGGAAATTCGCGCTAAAATTATTATTTCGCCTTCCGAGATTGAAAAATATTTCGAGGAACACCCTGAAGAGTTCACCGAAAAAGACCGCATGCGCGTCCGTTCGCTGACCATTAAAAAAAGTGACGAGGCCCGTGAAAAAGGCCTGAAAGATGAAGCCGCTTCCCAAAAAATCAATGAGCTCGAAACCAAAATTCGCGGCGGCGCGGATTTTGCGGAGGTTGCCCGCGAAAACTCCCAAGATGTGAATGCCAAAGACGGCGGCATGGGGGACTGGGTCGAGCGCGGCGCCATGATCGAAGCCATTGATCAAGTCATTTTTAAACTCAAGCCCGGCGAAACCTCAGGCGTGGTTGAAACAGCCATGGGTTACCACTTGTTCCGCGTGGAAGAAATCAGAAGCGGAAGCAAGCGCGGCCTCGAGCAGGTGCGCGAAGAAATTTATTCGATCCTGTACCGCCAAAAATCCGAAACGCGGTTTAATGAGTGGATCAATGACCTTAAACGCAAAGCCTACATTTCCATCCGCTAAAGCCGGTTTTTGATGAATCTTCCTGTTCTTGCGCTGACCGCCGGAGATCCCGGAGGGATTGGCCCGGAAATTATCGTCAAAACTCTCCGTCACTTGCCGCGTCCGCGCCGTTCGGTTTACCTGGTGATTGGGCCGCAGTCTGCTTTTCGGCTTCTGCACAAAAAAACAGGTTTGGATTTTCCGTTCACAGCCGTAAAAGCCGGCGAGATTGAGCGCCTCAAGGCCGGAACCGTGGCTTTTCTGGATACTCCGGCTAAAAACCTCACGGACCTTGCGCCGCAGCCGGGCAGGCTCTCGCGTGAGAATGCGGCCATGGCTTTGGCGGCCCTTGAATGTGCCGCCGGTCTGGCCTGTGCCGGGCGGGTCCAGGCGCTGGTCACAGCACCCCTCAATAAAACGGCGATCCGCATGATTCTGCCGGGATTTTCCGGACATACGGAATATCTGGCTGAACGCGCCGGTGTCAAAAAATTCGCCATGATGTTTGTAAGTCCGCGCCTCAAAGTGACACTGGCTACGATCCATGTGGCGTTAAAAGACGTCAGTTCAAAAATTACGCGCGCCGGTGTTCTTGAAAAAATTATTTTGACGCACGAATTTCTAAAACAACGCATGGGCATCCGCCATCCGCGCCTCGGCATTGCGGCGCTCAATCCGCATGGCCGCGAAACCGGCAAGGAAGAAGACCGGATTCTAGTCCCGGCGGTCCGGGCTGCGCGCCGGCGGGGCATACAGGCTGAAGGCCCGGTCTCCGCCGACCGTCTTTTTTACGATGCTTACAACGGGCAGTACCACGGCTTGATCAGCATGTACCACGATCAGGCGCTGGCCCCTTTTAAAATGGTCGCTTTCCATGATGGCGTGAATACGACTCTCGGGCTGCCTTTTGTCCGCACCTCACCTGATCACGGCACGGCCTTTGATATTGCTTATCGCGGCAAGGCCGATGCTTCCTCGATGCAGGCTTCGCTGCGGCTTGCGGAGTCACTGGTCTAGAAAATATTCTGGGTGCGGAGATTGCTTCGGCTTCAGGGTGAACCCTGCCTCGCAATGACAAAGAGGGGATTAAGTCTACTTTTGACGAAAGAAAAAACTCATGACGCAAGTGGATCTGCTAAAAAAATACGGGTTGAACGTGCGCGGCCGTCTGGGCCAGCACATTCTGATCGATGCCAATGTCAGCCGGAAAATCGTCGAAGCTTTGGAACTGACGCCGAACGACCGTGTGTTGGAAATTGGCCCAGGCTTGGGCGCCTTGACAGGGGAGCTTTTGGCCTCCGGCGCTCATGTAGCAGCCGTGGAAAAAGATCCGAGGTTTGCGGCGGTGCTTGAAGCGGAATTAAAACCCGTCTATGGCAAACAGTTTGATCTTTACTGCGCGGATTTTCTCGAGTTTGATTTTGCCAAACACGGCGGCGCGGAAGGTTCCTGGAAGGTGATCAGTAACCTGCCTTATTACGTGACGGCCCCGATTCTTTTCCGTCTTTTTGAACAGCATACTTTTTTTTCACGCGCTGTTTTAATGATGCAGCGCGAAGTGGCAAGACGTCTTGCGGCCAAACCCGGAACCAAGGATTACGGACGTCTGAGCGTAGGCTGTCAGTATTATACGCGCATCCATCCGGTGCGGGACGTTCCGCCCTCCTGTTTTACGCCGCGGCCTCAGGTGGATTCAAGCGTCGTGGAATTGATTTTTAAACCCGCGGCCGAGCGGCTGCCGCCAGACCAGGAAGCGCGTCTTTTTAATTTGGTCCGGACTGCTTTCAGCCAGCGCCGCAAGACCCTGCTGCCCTTACTCGCCGGCAGCCCGGAAATTTCTAAAACCCGTGAAGCCATCCGCGAAGTCCTGGAGCGCCTCCACTTGCCGTCCAAAGTGCGCGGGGAAACCTTATCGCTCGATCAATTCATCGCGTTAAGCCAGGCCCTTTAAAATGCCGCCAAAAGATCCTAAGGGTTTTATTCTGGTCATTGATGATGATCCGCTGCTGCGCAAGACCCTCAAAAAAATTCTGGAAAAAGAAGGCTTTATGGTGGACTTGGCTACAGACGGTTATGAGGGCATCCGCAAAGCGAAAAGCGGCTTTTTTCATTTGGTACTCTGCGATATCCGCATGCCAGGCCTGGACGGACTGATGACGCTTGAGCATATCCGCAAATTCCAGGACCGTGCTGGCGCCGGGGCGTCGGGTTTTATCGTGATTACGGCCTATGATTCGCCGGATTCACGCCAGCAGGCTTTCCGGCTGGGGGTCAGTGATTTCATGATGAAGCCCTTTGATTTAGAGGCCTTTTTGGCCTCCATCCGCAGCCAGGCCGCGGAGGCGCTCAAGAGAACCCCTCTGGATGAGGTCCAAGACCTGAACCGCCGCTTGGAACGCCTTTTAGCCTTGGAAAAGCAACCTCCTACAACGCTGGGATAAGTCTCTTTCCGAAGCCAAAGGCCTTTGGTAGAATAAGGCCTTTGTATGCTGACGACATCCCTTACATCTCCGGCTGAACCCAAATTGACTCCCATGATGGAGCAGTACCGCTCCATTAAGAAATCCCTGCCCTCTCAAACCATTCTTTTTTTCCGGCTGGGGGATTTTTATGAAATGTTCTTTGAAGACGCACTCAAAGCCTCTGAACTTCTGGATATTACCTTGACCGGACGTGAAGGCGGCGAGGCGGGCCGCGTACCCATGTGCGGCATTCCTTACCACTCCTCGCAGGGCTATATCCGGACATTGATCGACCACAATTTCAAAGTGGCCATCTGCGAACAGGTGGGCGAGGTTACGCCCGGCAAGGGGCTGGTGGAACGCAAGATCACGCGCATTGTTTCTCCCGCAACCTATCTCGAGGATGAAACCCGTTCCAAAGCGTTTGAATATATGTGCGCGCTGGCCCGCGGTTCGGCCGGCCAATGGGCCGTCGCTTACCTCGAATTGAGCACCGGCGAGTTTTGCGTGCGCGAAGTGCCGCAGGAGCGCCTGTGCGGCGAACTGGCGCTGCTTGCGCCGCGCGAAGTGATTGCCGCCAAAAGCTTGGAAAAAGACGAAGCCCTGACGTGTTTTTTAAAAGACGGCCTCAAGGCCACGGTCACGGTCTATGAAGACTGGGTTTTTGAATCCGCCGACTGCCTGCGCCTCATTCAGGAAAAATTCAAGCTGGCCTCGCGCCAAAGCCTGAGTTTTCATGACCGTTCGGCGGCGGTGAGTGCCTGCGGTGCGATTCTCTATTACTTGCGTGATCATCTGCATACGGCGCTCGATCATCTGCAGCTGCCGTCTTTGATGGAAGCCCATGAATTTATGGTGCTCGACCGCCAGACCCAGCGCAGTCTGGAACTCGTAAGTTCTTTAAGCGACAAGCAAGGACCGACCCTGCTTTCGACGCTGGATCAGACCCTGACCTCCATGGGAACGCGCACGCTCTATCAATGGGTGACGCATCCCTTGCTCGGCGCCGAAGAAATCCGGGCGCGCCAGGCCGGGGTCGGTGAGTTGGCGCACAAACCCGAATGGCTCAATACGCTGCGCGGCCTCTTCAAAGGCGTCAAAGATGTGGAACGCACGCTTAGCCGTTTGAACTACGGCGTGGCCAATGCACGCGACCTGGTCAATCTGCAGATTTTTCTTGCCCGCGTGCCGGAAATTCTGCAGCTGCTCGCGCCGGTCCAAAGCGTGATTTTGAAAAAATCAGCCAGTCTGATCCGCGTATTTCCTGAACTTAAAAATGAAATCGAGCGGGCTATTGTTGAAACGCCGCCTCTTTCCGTGCGCGAGGGCGGTATGATCCGGGACGGGTATTCTAAAGAACTCGATGAAATGCGCGAAATTGCGCGCAACGGTAAAAACTGGATTCTCGAATTTCAAAAGCGCGAAATCGAACGAACCGGCATTAAGTCCCTGCGCATGAAGTATTCGCAAGTTTTCGGCTATACCATTGAAATCAGCACTGCCAACTCACATCTGGTGCCGCCGGATTACATTCGCCGCCAGACGCTGGCCAATGCCGAGCGTTTTATCGTGCCTGAACTTAAAACTTGGGATGAAAAAATCTCCGGGGCTGAGGACAAGGTCAAAGCGCTTGAGTATGAGATTTTTAATCAAATCCGCGCGAGCATTTTGTCGTCGCTTGAGCCGCTTCAGACCATGGCGCGCGCCATTGGGATTTTGGACAGCCTCGCTGCGCTGGCGCTCACAGCGCTGCAGCGCAAATGGGTGGCGCCTGAGATTGCTGTTTCGGGAGAGTTAGTGATTGAAGCCGGACGCCACCCCGTGGTTGAAATGATGCTGCCGGCCGGCCAGTTTGTGGAAAACGACGTGCATCTGGACACCGCCGAAAACCAGCTTGCGGTCCTGACCGGCCCGAACATGGCTGGTAAATCCACCTACATCCGTCAAACCGCGTTGATTGTGCTGCTGGCCCAGATCGGTTCTTACGTGCCGGCCCGCCGCGTACGCGCGGGTTTGGTGGACCGTATTTTTACGCGCATCGGCGCTTCTGACGATTTGGCGCGCGGCGAAAGCACCTTTATGGTCGAGATGGTTGAGACGGCACACATTCTGCAGAAAGCCACGACGCAAAGCCTGCTGATTCTGGATGAGGTCGGGCGCGGTACGTCCACCTTTGACGGCGTCAGTATTGCCTGGGCCATTTGCGAATTTCTGGCCGGCGGCCCTGTGCGGCCGCGTACGCTTTTTGCCACGCACTATCACGAATTGACTCAGCTTGAAGAACATTTTCCGGGCATCAAAAATTATAATATCACTGTGCGCGAAACGCGGGATGGCATTGTTTTTTTGCGCAAAGTGGTGCGCGGCGGATCCGATCGCAGCTACGGCATCCACGTCGCGCGCCTGGCGGGCATTCCCAAGGCCGTGACTGAACGTGCTGAAAAAATTCTGGCGATTCTTGAGAGCGAAAACACGGAAGCTACGCAGATTATCGAAGGCAAGAGCGCTAAAGGCCGCTCAAAAAAAGAAGCGCCCCAGCCGGGTCTTTTTGATGCGGCTCCGAAACAGCATCCGCTGCTTGATGAATTACGCACGTTGAGCCTGGACGGCCTGACACCGCTGCAGGCGCTCAATAAAATTGCTGAGTGGAAAGAAAAATTATAACTCATTTGTCATTGCGAGGCGGGGTTCCATTTGAGGCCGAAGCAATCTCGTTTTTAAAAGCAGATTGCTTCGTTGCCCGCTAAAAAGCAGCGTGCCTTGCTACTGCAGGTCGCAATGACAAAGGGTAAAATGAGGAATTATGGGAAAAATCCAGGTTCTGCCTGAAATTATTGCCAATAAAATTGCGGCCGGGGAAGTGGTTGAGCGGCCGGCTTCGGTGGTCAAAGAATTGATCGAAAATGCGCTGGATGCCGGCGCCCGGTCGCTGGAAATCACAGTCGAGCATGGCGGCAAAAGCCTGATCCGGGTGGCCGATGACGGCGCGGGTATGGACCCGCAGGATGCCGAATTAGCTTTTCAACGTCACGCTACGAGCAAAATTTTTACGGCGGAAGATCTGGAGGCGATTGCTTCTTACGGATTCCGGGGAGAAGCCCTTGCCAGCATTTCAGCCGTTTCGCGTACGACCATGACCACGCGGGCCCGCGGCCGCGCTTCCGGAGTGGAAGTCAAAGTCGAAGGAGGTCACAAGACCTCGGTGCGGGAAGCGCCCTGCCGCGAGGGCACGATTATCGAAGTCCGCGATTTATTTTTTAATACGCCTGCCCGCCGCAAATTCATGAAAGGCGACTCCACGGAGTTAGGCCATATCGTCGATGCCGTCGCGCACATTGCACTGGCCATGCCTGATGCTGGGTTTATGCTGAAGTCCGGCGGCCGTACGCTTTTGGACCTCGTGCCGGGGCAGGATTTACGCGCCCGGGCGGCGATGATTTATGGCGACGAACAGGCGGGGCATTTTATCGAGTTCCGCGGTGAAGGCCATCATGCCAAAGTATGGGGTGTAACCGGCAAGCCTTTCATGGCCAAATCCAACCGCACGGGACAGGTGCTGCTGGTCAATCGCCGGCTGATCAAATCGCAGTCTCTCAGTTATGCCTTGCATGGGGGCTATCACGGCGCCTTGATGCACGGTCAATATCCGGTGGCCGTTGTTTTTATTGAGGTGGATCCGGCCAAAGTGGACGTCAATGTGCATCCGACCAAACAGGAAGTCCGTATTTCGAACGAACCTGAAGTACGTTCGCTTTTAAGCCAGGCCGTAGCGCAGGCCCTTCAGCAATCCGGCGACCTTGCGCCGACGCTTAAAATCAAAAAAGACGCGGCTGAGCCGCTTGATCCGCTGCCGCGGCGTACCCCGTTTCCTGACTCCGGCGAAAGGCCGCTGGCAAAAACAGACTACCGGCAAGAAACATTCATGACCGCAGAGCCGGTGGTGCGTACGGCGGATCCCGGTATTTTTCAAGTGCCCGAGCGCGAAGCGGTTTCAGCGCCTGCGGGCATCGCCATCCGTGATCAGTTTCGCGTCACCAAGATTCTGGGCCAAATCCACCACACGTTTATTGTGGCTGAGACTGAGGACGGACTGATTATGGTCGACCAGCATGCCGCGCATGAGCGCATCATGTTTGAGACGCTGCTCAAAGAAATGCGCTCCGGCGGCGCCCAAAAACAAGGGCTTTTGGTGGAAGATGTGCTGACGCTGCATCCGCGCCAGCTCGAGGTTTTCCGCGCGGCCCAGCCGCTTTTGGAAAAAATGGGCTTTGAGGCTGAAGAATTCGGCGAAAATACCGTGGTCGTCCGTGCTTATCCGGCCGTGCTTCAGGACGAAGCGCCCGCCGAAGTTCTGCGCCATTTTCTGGAAGAAAAAGAGGACGAAAAAACAAAAACGCGGCTTGAGGATTATGAAGAAGAAATCGCCGCGCTTTTTGCCTGTAAGCGTAAATCCGTCAAAGCGCATGATGCGCTGGCGCCGGAAAAACTTAAATCGCTGATTGTGCGCCTGGCTGTCTGCGACAATCCGTTTCATTGTCCGCACGGCCGGCCTACTTTTTTTAAGCAGACGTTTTCAGATCTTGAAAGACAGTTTAAACGAAAGTGACATTGTGTGTGCGGTCGCGCACACAATGTCATCCCCGAATGTCTTTGTCGGGGATCAGGCTTGCTGGGCCCTTGACAAGGGCATTCGAGAACGTCAAAAAGCGCTGATTCCCGCCAAAAGCATGCGGGAATGACACGCCGCCAACAGCGGCGAGCATGACCGTCTCGGCTTCCACGCAGAGGCGGGAATGACACGCCGCCAACAGCGGCGAGCATGACCGTCTCGGCTTCCACGCAGAGGCGGGAATGACAAGAACGGACATGCGGAAATAGTCTAAAATTCAACCGGGTTCCTGGCTCATTCGCGCAGAATCAGCCGGTGTAAAAGTCATGGTGTTCACGTGACTCACCTTTTGCAATCACCCAAAAGGAGAGTCGGTATGACAACTGTGACAAACTCAAAAACACCCTGTGGAATCAAAGCCTGGCCGGAGGCAGAGCGGCCCCGGGAGCGCCTGTTGGGCGGCGAAGCGGGCCGGTTGAGCGAGGCGGAACTTGTGGCAATTCTGCTTCGCAACGGCACACACGGTCAGGATGCCGTGGCGCTGGGGCGGAATCTTCTGGGCCGGTTTGGCGGATTGCGCGGGCTGCTGCATGCGGACGCTGCGCAGTTAGGAAAAATTAAGGGATTGGGCAGCGCTAAAAGTGCGGCGCTCCTGGCTGTGGC
This sequence comes from Candidatus Omnitrophota bacterium, assembly GCA_023247055.1. Lineage (GTDB taxonomy): Bacteria > Omnitrophota > Omnitrophia > Omnitrophales > Aquincolibacteriaceae > JAHFHB01. The sequence continues at coordinate 37,350 of JAHFHF010000002.1, read as the reverse complement.
TGAACTGACAAAGCGGTATCTGCTGGAGGATGTTCCCGCCCGTGATGTTATCCGTGATCCTCAGGCGGTGGTTCAGTATCTTTATGCCGCGCTGCGCGACCGTAAGCGTGAAGTTTTTAAAGTGCTTTTTCTCGATAAAGCCAACCGTGTCACTGGAGAAAGCGATCTTTTCCATGGGACGATTGATGAAGCCGCCGTTCATCCGCGCGAGGTGGTCAAGGCCGCGCTCGACCGGTTTGCATCGGCGCTGATTCTGGTTCATAATCATCCTTCCGGCAGGGTCGAGCCCAGTCCTGAAGACCGCAAGTTGACGGAAAAAATCAAGGCGGCCTGCGATACGGTTTCTATTCGCGTGCTGGACCACATTATTGTCGGAGACAATCAGCATTTCAGTTTCCGGGAAGCCGGTTTGATTTAATTTATCCAGAGGTTCTATGAAACTTTATTTAATGCGCCATGGAGAAGCTCTGCATCCCTCGATTGATCCCGAGATGCATTTGAGTCCGCGCGGCCGTGCGGAGGTCGTGAAGATGGCCGGGTATTTGAAACGTCCGGAGGCCGCAATCGACGCCATCTGGCACAGCCCTAAAGCCCGCGCGGTTGAGACGGCCCAAACCGTCGCGGAAGTTTTGGGTTTTGACCCTAAGCGGCTGCAGACGCAGGTGGACCTTGTTCCGGAAGCCGGCGCGGAAGCCGCCAAGGCCCGGATTGAGGCTGCGCAGCAAAGCGGCGTGCGCGGACTTCTGATCATCAGCCATATGCCTTTTTTACCCAAACTCACGGCGGCCTTGGCCGGCCCGTCTAACCAAACAGATTTTGAAACTGCCGGAGCAGCCTGTTTTACTTGGAAAAATGGCCTTTGGGAGCGGGAATGGTCCAGCGCGCCTGCGCGTTTGTAGCCTTGCGGTGCCGCGGATTTATCGTAAAATAACCTAACGTTTTATTTTTGGAGGAATGGATGCCGACGTATGATTACCGCTGCGAAGCTTGCAGCCATGTCTTTGAGCAGTTTCAATCCATTAAAGCCGAGCCCATCCGCAAATGTCCGAAGTGCGGCAAGTTGAAGGTCAAACGCGTCATCGGCCACGGCGGGGGCGTGCTTTTTAAAGGCAGTGGTTTTTATGAAACCGATTACCGCTCCAAAAGTTATAAAGAGGCCGCAAGCAAAGACACGAAAGGCGGCGCTGGTACGAGTCCCGCACCCTCGAAACCTTCCAAAGATTGCAAACCAGGCGGGTGTCAGTAATGCAAACCATAACTCTTGAAGAAATCTATGCTCCGATTGAAGCCTCGATTGAAAAGGTTCCGGCCGCGCTGATTGAGGTTTTGGGCACGTCCAATGCGCTGGCGTCCGAAGTCATTCAGTATTTTTTTTCAGGCAAAGGCAAGCTGCTGCGTCCGGCCCTGACGCTCTTGGGGGCAGCGTTAAAACAGCCGGTTTATTCCGCGCAAATTCATCCTCCTTTGCACGGAGGCAAAGACAGTCATGTACACGCCGCTGTTGGCGGTGTGTCATTCTCGCCTTTGCTCGGCGGCAAAGACAGCGATGTCTATGCCGCTGTTGGCGGCATATCATTCCCGCCTTTGGTCCGGCTTTCCGCTTCCTATGAAATCTTTCACGCGGCAACGCTGATCCATGACGACATTATCGATTCCGCTTATTTGCGCCGCAATATTCCCACCATCAATGTGAAATGGGGTGCGCCGACGGCAGTGCTGGTTGGGGATTATCTGCACGATAAAGCGCTCGAAGTTATCCACACGGAAGGAAGCCGCGAAGTCTTTTCGCTTTTTTTGAAAACTGCCGCAGAAGTCTGCGACGGTGAAATTCACGAGTTGAGTCAAAATAAAAATTTCGGTTTGACCGAAGAAGAGTATTTTGAAATTATCCGCAAGAAAACAGCCGTGCTTCTGGCCTGTGCGCTTGAATCGGGCGCGCGTTATGCCGGCTGCAGCACTGAGGAAGCGGCAGCGCTCAGCCGTTTTGGCCATGCCTTCGGCATGGCTTTTCAGATTGTCGACGACTGCCTGGATTTTACCGGCAATGAGCATGAATTTGGCAAAACGCTGGGCGCTGATCTCGAAGCAGGGGTTTTGACCCTGCCGCTCATCCGTCTTCTGGCTTGCTCCGGGGCGTCTGTGCGAGCGGAGATCCAGGCGGTGTTTGAATCCGGCGATGCCGGCCGGCTGCGAGCCCTGCTTGAAAAAATTCGCGGCGCTAAAACCCTGGATTATGCGTTTGAAAAAGCGCGGCAATTCAGCGCCGAGGCCCGTCAGGCCCTTCAGCCTTTTCCCGCATCGCCCGCCAAGCACAGCCTCGAGAAACTGCTCGATTACGTCCTCGAACGGCAGCGCTGAGTTTGTGCTCACGATTGTTCCTACGCCCATCGGCAATTTAAAAGACGTGACCTTGCGCGCGCTTGAAGTGCTCAAATCGGCGGACGCCGTTATTTGTGAAGACACGCGCCATACGGGCCGGCTGCTGCAGCATTATGAAATCAAGAAACCCCTGATCAGTTTTCATGACCACAGCGGCCCGCAGTGCGCGGCGCAGATTGCCGAGCGCTTGGAGCACGGGGAAAATCTGGCGCTTGTGAGCGATGCGGGAACGCCCCTGATTTCCGACCCCGGTTTTCCGCTGGTGCGCGAGGCCCTGCGGCGCGGCGTGCGTGTGGAAGCCTTGCCCGGAGCCAGCGCGCTGCTGTGTGCGCTGGCCGCAAGCGGCCTGGCGGTCAACCAGTTTTCATTTCTGGGGTTTCTACCCAACAAGGGCGCTCAGCGCCGTAAAGTCATGGCCGGAGTTGCGGACAGGGAGGATACACTGGTTTTTTATGAATCGCCTTTTCGCATTCCGCAGTTTTTGAGTGATGCGCTCCAGGTTTTTGGTGACCGCGAAGCGGCTGTCGCGCGTGAGATCACGAAGAAATTCGAGGAAATTGCCCGCGGCCGTTTAAGCGCACTTGTCAAAAAATTCGAAAAACAAACGCCGCGCGGGGAATTTGTGATTGTGATTGCCGGTAAAGACCAGAAAGCGGTCCTTGAATAAAGTTTAACCCCATTTGTCATTGCGGACCGTCGAGTTTTGTGATGGGTGAAGCCATCTTAAATAGATTGCTTCGTCGTCTACCCAAAAGCGGTGAGACTCCTCGCAATGACAAAATAAAAAAATTTATGAATGCTTGCATCAAAAAATTGGCGGTTTTTGTTTCGGGCGGCGGCACCAACATGGAAAATCTGGTGCTGAAGATCCGCGAACAACGCTTGCCGTATGAAGCCGCGATTGTCATTTGCGACAAGCCGGGCGCAAAAGCTTTGGAACGTGCGGCCCGGCTCGGGGTTGAAACCAAGCTAATTGACCGCGATCTATTTGCTTCGAAGGAATTTTTTGAGCAGGCCATTGTGGCAGAGCTTGAAAAGCATGCCGTTGATTTTATCGCGCTGGCAGGTTTTATGCGGATTTTAAGTGCGGATTTTGTGAATCGCTATTCAGGCCGGCTGATCAATATTCATCCCTCATACCTGCCGGCTTTTCCGGGAGGGCATGCCATTGCAGATGCCTTCAAAGCAAGGCCGCTTGAAGCCGGTACCGGAGTCACCGTGCATTTTGTGACCCCGGCTGTGGACGCCGGACCGGTCATCCTGCAGCGCAAAGTGCCTCTTTTGCCCGATGACACGCTCGAAACTTTCGAAGCCCGGATCCATGCTGCCGAATATGAAATTTATCCTGAAGCTCTGCGCCGTCTGGCGCAAGACCGGGCCTAGACAAACCCTGCGGCGATCTTTATAATCCTTTGCCTTGCGGCATCCCGCCTGCGGCGGGCAAGCCGCATCTGTCCGGCGAAAGCGACAACGGGCAGTTCCGTCTTTTTATCTTCAACGCATTGTTTTTTAAGGAAAGGAAATACCATGAATCCGTTTAAAATCAAGAGCATTAAGGGCCGTGAAATCCTCGATTCCCGCGGCAATCCCACCGTCGAGGTTGACGTCTGTCTCGAAGGGGATAGTGTCGGCCGGGCCGCGGTACCCAGCGGCGCCTCAACTGGCGAACACGAGGCCGTTGAACTGCGTGATGGCGATAAAGCGCGTTATCTTGGCAAAGGCGTGCTCAAAGCCGTTGCAAATATCAATGGCCCCATCCAAAAAGCGCTTGCCGGACAAGATGCCAGCGGCCAGCGTCACATTGACGACTTGCTGATTAAACTCGACGGAACGCCCAACAAAGCCAAGCTGGGGGCCAATGCGCTGCTCGGCGTTTCTTTGGCCACGGCCCGTGCGGTAGCCAACTCTGAAGGCGTGGAACTTTATGAATACCTGGGCGGCGAAGACGCGACGCTGCTTCCGGTGCCGATGATGAACATCATCAACGGCGGCGTGCATGCCGACAACAACGTCGATTTGCAGGAGTTTATGATTATGCCGTTCGGGGCCGACAGCTTCAAAAATGCGCTGCGCATGGGCGCCGAAGTTTTTCACCATCTGAAAAAAATCCTGCATACGCGCGGCTTGGCCACCTCCGTCGGCGATGAGGGCGGCTTTGCCCCGAACCTGAAGTCCAACGAAGAGGCGCTCGACATTATTTTGGAAGCGATTGCTAAGGCCGGCTACAAAGCCGGGGACCAGATTAAAATCGCGCTCGATGCGGCCAGCGCCAGTTTTTACGGCAAGGACAAAACCGGCGCTAACGTCAACCCGGGTAAATATGTGTTGAAGGCCGAAGCCTCACCCGTGAAATCAGCCGAAGACATGGTCGAGTTTTATGCCGCGCTCTGCGAAAAATATCCGATTTGCTCGATCGAAGACGGTGTGGATGAGAACGATTGGGCGACCTGGAAACTCCTCACGGACAAACTTGGCAAAAAAGTCCAGCTGGTGGGCGATGATCTTTTTGTCACCAATACCAAGCGGTTGGAGCGCGGCATTCAGGAAGGCGTCGCCAATTCGATTCTGATCAAGGTCAACCAGATCGGGACGCTTTCAGAAACCATCGATGCCGTGACCATGGCCCACAAAAACGGCTATACGGCCGTTATGAGCCACCGCAGCGGCGAGACCGAAGACACCACGATTGCCGATCTTGCCGTCGCGCTGCGCACAGGCCAGATCAAGACAGGCTCGACTTCGCGTTCAGACCGGATTGCCAAATACAACCAGCTTCTGCGCATTGAAGAACGGCTGGGTGCGCGGGCGGTGTATGCGGGCACTCAATCGGTGCTGGCCTCGCGGGCATGAGGAAATCGTTTGTTTTCCTGTTGATCGCATTGATCGGACTGCTCGTTTTTTTCTGGATTTATTTTCCGGCGCTTTCGCGTTACCGCGAACTTAAGATCCAGGAGGAAAAAATTACCCGTGACATTTCTGATCTCGATCAGCGCATCGAAGCCCTGCTTGAAGAGCGCCGGCTTTTGCAAAGCGACCTCAATTATCTTGAAAAAGTCATCCGTGAAGAATTGGGGCTTGTGAAACCGGGGGAGATTATCTACAAGATGATCCCGGAGCCGCTCAAAATGCCGGCCGCGGAAACGCCGGCTGAGCCGGTGGTGCCGGAACCGGCAGCCGCAGAACCCGCGGCAACCGAATCTTATCAACAGCCGGCCGCGCAGTCCACTCCTCCAGTTCAGCCTGCCGCAAAAAATTAAAAAAGCAAGATCCTTTCCACCTCACAAACTGGCGGATCCGCCAATCTGTTGGGCGGGCGCTTCGATCCAGCCACTAAAGCGTCGGCGGGCAAACAGGATGACGGGCGTGGATTAGAAGATTTTTAGGAAGGTGACGGTAAATGTCGAACCTTTGTCCGGTTCGCTCTTCACCGAAATTTTTGCGCCATGCCGGGCGGCGATCTTGTAGCAGATGGCAAGGCCCATGCCGCTGCCGTCATATTCTTCACGCCGGTGCAGCCGGCGGAACGGATGAAAGATTTCATCCTTGAACCGCATATCAAATCCTACGCCTTCATCTGTGAAATCAATCGAAACGGATTTTGAACGTTCTTGATCGGCGATACGGCATGTGATCACGACTTTCGGCGCCGCATCTTTTTTATGAAATTTAATCGCGTTGGAGATCAAATTGCTGAAAAGCTGCCGGATCTGAATCGGATCAGCCTTCAGCACCGGCCAGTCGCCCAAGATTTTGACAGACGCTTTGGATTCAGCAATCAGCATATCCAAGTCTGAGAGCACGTTCTGAATGACGCTTTTGAGATCAATGGGCTCAAACGGTTTTGCCTGCGAGGTCACCCGTGAAAGTTCCAGCAGGCTTTTGATAAGATCGCTCATGCGCAGCGCTGCGCTGCGCATGCGTTGAACATAGTCACGGCCTTCGGTATCGAGGCCCTGGACTTTGTCCAGAAGATCGCCGAAAGCGGAGATTTTCCGCAAGGGTTCTTGCAGGTCGTGCGAGGCGACGAAGGCAAACTGCTCCAGTTCCTGATTGGATTCTTTAAGTTTATCGACCGCATCATGCAAGGAATCTTCGGCATTTTGGCGCCGTTTGATTTCATGCCGCAGAATGTCATTGGAGCACGCGAGTTCGTGCGTGCGCTCATCCACCTTGACTTCCAACTCGTCATGCGCTTTTTTGAGCGCTGCTTCAGTCTCACGCCGGATACGGATAGCGTAAAGCATGAAAAGCGTCAGCCCGCAGCCCAGCACAAAAATGACGGCGTAAATCCAGAGCAGGCGCTTCATGAAATGGTTGCGCACGGCAAAAGCCGCGCTTACAGGCTGGCCCACTATGACGCCCCAGCCATAACCGGAGACAGGCTCATAAGCCACAACGTGCTTCTCGCTGCTCACAGGGCTGCGAAAAGTCCCGACGCCGCTTTCTCCGCGTAAAACCTTTTGGACTTCCGGAAGCGCAGAAAAATCAATGATTTCTGCTTGCGAAGGATACTGGGGATGCCCGGCCACATGCCCTTTACGGTCGACAAAATAAAGAAATCCGTCGATCCCGACATCAATTTCCTGAGCCCATCGCAGTAAGGTGTCAAGGCTGACTTCGAGCAGCAGAACACCTTCCAGATTTTGCACAGAAGAAGGGCGCAGAGGAACGGCCAGGGCAATGACATTGCGCGTGCTGGCATTGTCTTCAGTACGGTAAATATTTGAAATATAGGGTTTGCCTTCTTTGGCCAAGGTCTCGCGCCAAGCGGCAAAATCCGGATCTTTTTCTTCAAAATCGCTGATGAGCCCGGTTTCGTTGTTGATATTGCCTTTAGAGCCTGCCAGCAAAATGCGGTCGACGAAAGGCAAATCGGATGGCAGCGTGTTAAGCAGTTTGCCGGCCTCGCTCCAGCGCCGGGTTTTCAGCATGTCATAGAATTGCACACGGCTGGCCAGCGCCAACTGCGCGACGTCATGCATTCGCTTAAAGCGCTCTTTGAGGGTGGCGGCCGCGAGAAAGGCCGTTGATTGCCGCCGGGACATAGCGGTCTTGGTGAGTGTATCGCGGGTTGTAAAATAATTGATCGAGCCTACGCCCGCAACCGGAACTAAAATCGCGGCGATGAGCAGCCCGCGGAAGCAGAGGGCCCAGGGTCCGCTTTGAAAAGGGAGTGCACTAATTTTTTTGAGCCAGATCCCCATAACGTAATCTTTATTATCTTACTTTCAGCGGGGTTTGGGAAAGCCAATTTCTTTTTTCAACTCAGGGGATTCCTGAGATCGAGCTAGGGGTTTGCCTTAGTTCGATAACAGCAATCGGCGCTAGGCAAGGCCGGGATCTGTAGCGTAAAATAGGATACAAGGGAATTTTCATGAATTCTGATGACATTTATATCCTGCTCGTGGATGACGATGAGGATGATGCTCTCCTTATTCGCAAAATGCTCGAGCGCAGCAGCCGGGAAGGACAAATGTTTAAAGTGGCTGTGGCCGGCACGCTGGCTGAGGCCATGCGCCTTTTGCAAGAAGTCCCGACTCAGGTCATTCTTCTCGACCTTTCGCTGCCTGACAGCCGCGGCATTGAGACTTTCCGTCAGATGTATACCTTGGCCCGCCACCTGCCCATTATCATTTGCTCCGGTTTAAACGATGAAGCTATAGCATTAAGGGCCATCCGCGAAGGCGCGCAGGATTATTTGACCAAGGGCAAGATCAGCCAGATCCAGTTTCAACAGGTGATCCGTTTTGCGCTGGAACGCTTTAATCTTGAAAAAATGCGCACGGAATTTGTCAGCATGGTCGTACACGAACTTCGCTCGCCCTTGATTGTGGCCGGAGAATTTCTGGACTTAACGGTCAAAGGAACCTTTGGAAATTTGAACGGCGAACAAACCAAGTACTTGCAGCTGGTTAAAAAAACGCTGGGCCGGCTCAATCATGTTATCGATGATCTGCTGGATCTAACCCGCCTTGAACTCGGCCATATTGAACTTAAAAAAACCTATTTTGATCTGGCAGCGCTTTTGCGCAAGACCCTGCTTTTTTATCAGGAACACGCCAAGCGGCTCAATCTCATGCTCAAACTGAAGACGCCTGAACATTGCTTCGTGACAGCCGATGAAGAAAAACTTGAACAAGTCTTCGTCAATTTGCTCAGCAATGCCCTCAAGTTTACAGCTAAAGGTTCGGTCGAGGTCGAGTTGACGGACGGTCCAGAAAACGTGACCTGCATGGTCCGCGATACCGGGCCCGGCCTGTCGGCGGAAAAGATCGATAAAATTTTTGATAAGTTCAGGCAGTTTGGCCGCACAAAAACAGAAAAAGGCGAAAAGGGTTCCGGCCTTGGCCTCGCTATTTGCAAAGGCATCCTCGCCGCGCACCAGGGCGACATCCGGGCCGAAAGCAAGGTTGGAGAAGGGTCCTCTTTCATCATCACGCTGCCCAAACAAAATACATTGGCGTCGGCGAAGGGAGCTGCATGAAACTTTTAGTTTCGGATACGGCACTGCGGGTTTTAATCGTGGAAGATGACGCCGATGACCGCCTGCTTATCGAAAAAAGCCTGCGGAAAATGACGGCTTTTTCCTGCACTTGGGACACCGCGTCCACGCTTGCTGAAGGAACCTCCAAAGCCCAGTCAGGCAGCTATGACCTTGTCTTGCTTGATCTTTTTCTGTCGGACAGCAAAGCGCTGGATACTTTTCTTAATCTGCGGCAAGCCGCGCCCTTTCTGGCCATGGTGATTTTGACCGGCTTGCAAGATAAAGAAATCGCTCGTGAAGCGCTTTCACGCGGCGCCGAAGATTTTATTCCTAAAAACGAATTAACCACGGAACTGCTCGAGCGCGTTTTGAGTTATGCGGTCGAACGCCATCGTTATAAACAACAGCTGCGCGATTATAACGGCCTTTTACAGGAGTTGGTGGTCAAAGACCCGCTGACCGGCCTGCTCAACCGCCGGGGTTTTCAGGCCGCACTCAAAGAGGCGATGGCCCAAGATGACCGTTACGGCGAGACGGCACACATTTTTTTTCTCGATCTCGACGATTTTAAAAAAATCAATGATGTTTTCGGCCATGCTTTTGGCGACCAGGTTATCAGGGAATTGGCCCGTATCATTGCCGGCTCACTGCGGACGACCGACAAAGTGGCCCGTATCGGCGGTGACGAATTTTTGGTGCTGCTGCCGCGCACGTCCGAAGAAGAGGCGCTGCGCGTAGCGCATCACCTCAAAGACAATATCTCAGGGGCTTCCTTTGCAGCCCCGCAGGGGAACGCCTTTCATGTCACGGCCAGTCTCGGCCTTGTATCCTTGTTTGAAAAAAATGCGACGATCGATTCTTTGCTCGAAGCCACGCACGGCGTGCTTTATGAAAGCAAAAAAAGCGGCAAAGACCGCATTACCCTGTTGAGCGGGCCCAACAGCCTGCATGCTTTTCCGGAAAATGAACGCCAGCGTATTCTTAAACTGCTGGACGAAGGCAAGGACTTTTATACCCTGGCCCAGCCGATCGTGGTGCTAGACCACAAAAGTCTTTGGGGCTATGAATTATTTTCGCGCCTGCAGCATGCGGAGGCAAATTTGCCCAACGTTTTTTTTTATCTGGCGCATGAAGCCAACATTATGACGGCCGTCGATCATGCCTGTTTTAGAAAATGCCTGCAAGCCGCTGCGGACATTCGAACTCCAGGCGCGGTCATGATCAATTTGTTTCCCGCCACTGTCGTTGAACTCTCGGCAGGACGGATCATTCATGATATCCGTGAATCGGCTGCGGGCAGCCGCCTTTGCCTTGAATTCAGCGAAAAACACATTGTGGGAGATCCCGGCTACCTGGAAACTCCTATCAAAGAAATCCGTAACGCGGGATTCAAAGTGGCGCTTTCCGGCGTGGGGCTCGGCCGCAATGCCCTGGAAGGCCTTGTGATTTTAAAACCGGATATTGTCAAAATCAGCCGCCGCCTTATTACCGGTGTGGCGTCGGATGAGGCCCTCCAGCGGACACTTCAGCGCATCGTCAAAATTACGGCCAGTCTCGGCATCGAGACTGTCGCTGAAGGCATCGAAACTCAGGCTGATTTAGACTGTGTCAAAAAAGCCGGCGTCACCCATGGCCAGGGCTTTTTCCTCGGTCTTCCTAAAGACACCGCCGCGCGCCCTGCCTAAAATTTTCATTCCCGCCGCTAAAGCTTCCGGGTACAATTAAAGCAGGAGACCTGTATGGGTAAAAAGCCGCTGATTTTGATTGTGGATGATGAATGGGCCATTCATGAACTGATCCGCATTCAGTTTTCAAAAGACCGCTTTCGTGTTTCTTCCGCCACCAACGGCATCGAATGCCGCGAATTGATCCGCAAAGAAAAACCCGATCTGCTTATGCTGGACATTGTGCTGGGTGAAGAAGACGGCACCAGCCTTTATACCGATCTCGTGATGGAGGGGTTGGATTCTAAAATTCCCGTGATTTTTATGTCGAGCCTGGCCCAGGACCGGCCGCCGGCTCCGCTCAGTAAAGAACGTAAATTTGCCCTTATCGGTAAACCCTTTGACGTCAGAGCGTTAACGCAGCAAATCAGCGACCTTTTGCAGCCCGATTCACGCTAATAAACTCATTGCAATAGAGCCTTCCCAGGCCTATACTATAAATCTCTCCGCATGGTTCTCGTTTCCCCGGAAGTTTACCTGCGCGAGAGGTCTATGATCTTTGATTGTCGAGTAAGATTTCGTCGCGGGGCAAGCGCAGCAGTCCCGCGCTTCCTCTGAAATGAGATTTCGTCGCGGGGTGGAGCAGCTCGGTAGCTCGTTGGGCTCAATTCTAAGTGGGCTGTTCAGCCAGTAATGGTTGAACGAAACCTGTCAAACTCGGTGAAGCCTTCGGCCTCTGCTGATGGTAATACCGAGCCAAGCCCGCAATTTTTGCGGGAAGGTGTAGAGACTAGATGGCAGGCACCCGACTCCTAACATGGAAGGGTGAAGGTATAGTCCAGACTACAAATCAGCCGATGTTGGCAGAGCAGCGAAAGCTGTAGTAGTAAGCATAACCCAAAGGTCGCAGGTTCAAATCCTGCCCCCGCTACCAATCCCAGCAAGGGCTTGCGGCTTCTGCCGTAAGCCCTTTTTGTTTCATTATTTCTGTCCGGAGTTATTTCAACCCCTAAATTGTGTCGAGTTTCTCAGCGCAGAATGATGCGGCTATTTTAAGAAGCTGCCGCGTTAAGGCCCTTGAAAGTACTAAAAAAATTAAGGAAGGATGTGGTGATATGGGAGAATACGGCCTTCCAAAACGCAAGACCAAATGGGCGGGAGTGGTTTTATTTGCGGTCTTGATCAGCTGCGGCGTCTTCGGAACCCCGCTGTATATCTATCACCGGGGCCTTTCGGCGCCGGAACTGACGCTTTTTTTATTCTATTTTTTTGCAACAGGCCTCTCCATTACCGTTGGCTATCACCGTCTCTTCGCGCACGTCACTTACAAAACGAATTCTGTTGTCCGCTTTTTACTGCTTTTTTTCGGCGCTGCAACGTACGAAGAATCCGCTCTGAAGTGGTCTTCCCAGCACCGCCAGCACCATCAGTTTACCGATACGGATAAAGACCCGCACAATTCCAAAAGGGGTTTTTGGTATTGCCACATCGGATGGATTCTTTTTTATAAACATAGCGTCAACCAGGACAATGTCAAAGACTTGTTGCAGGACAAACTCATCATGCATCAACATCGCTATTACGACCTCTGGGCGCTCGTGAGCGGCATTCTTTTGCCTCTTGTGATCGGTTACTGGACGGGGCATCTGCTCGGAGCATTTTTAATGGCCGTGTGTTTGAGAATGTTTCTGGTGATGAATGCCGCATTTTTTATCAATTCGTATGCGCACATGATCGGCAGCCGGCGTTACAATGAGAATGAATCCGCGACCGATCATTGGCTGGGCGCAGTCCTGACCAACGGCGAAGGTTATCACAGTTTTCATCACCGTTTTCCAAATGATTACCGCAATGGAATTCGCTGGTATCATTGGGATCCTTCCAAGTGGATCATTTATCTTTTCTCGCGCTTAGGATTAGCGTGGGATTTGAAACGCACTTCCCCTGCACTGATCGCATCCTTTTCGCATTAAACTTGTTTTCGGACCGCTGATTGTCCAAAAACAACTCCGTCTTTAGTGTATGGATGAACCAAGCCGTTTAGCGCGGCGTTTAAATACGGCGGATGCTGCGGCCCTTGGGCTGGGTGCCATGCTGGGCTCGGGCGTTTTTGCCGCCCTCGGCTTTGCGATCGAGTCTGCGGGCTCCGGCGTTCTTGTCAGTCTGCTGCTCGCCGCTTTTGCCGCGTACTGCAACGCCTCTTCTTCCGCGCAATTAGCAGCACTTTATCCGCAGTCCGGCGGCACGTATGTTTACGGACGTAAACAACTCAATCCATTTTGGGGCTGGATTGCGGGCTGGGGATTTATCGCCGGCAAATTGGCCAGCTGCACGGCGGCCGCCCTGACGTTTGGCTTTTATGTTTTTCCGGCGCATGCCAAACTTCTTGCTCTTGCGGCTGTCGCTGTTTTGACCGCCGTCAATTATTTCGGCATTCAAAAAACAGTGCGCATGACCTGGGTTTTACTCGTGGTTGTGCTGAGTTCCCTGGCCGTGGCCGTGTTCGCATTGCTTTGGGGCGGACAGGCGGATCCGAACCGTCTGGCGGCGGGCGGCCGCGGCACGTATGGAATTTTGCAGGCTGCGGGCATTTTATTTTTTGCGTTTGCCGGATACGCGCGCATCGCGACTTTGGGGGAAGAGGTTCTTAAACCCCGCCGGACTATTCCCAAAGCCATTGCGATTGCACTCATAACAGTTTTGACCCTCTATCTCATCGTCACGATGAGCCTGCTGCTTACGATCAATCCCGCATCTCTGGCGCATGCCCATGCGCCTTTACTCCAAGCGGTTGAAGCGGGGCGTTTTGCTTTCGTGTCGCCTATTGTCAAAATCGGAGCCGTTTTTGCCGCGCTGGGAGTTTTGCTTTCGCTGATTTTAGGAATCAGCCGTACCGTTTTTGCCATGGCCGCTGAAAAAGATTTGTCCGTTTGGTTTGCCGCTGTGCATCCGCGCTTTAAAACGCCTTACCGCGCCGAGATTGCCGCTGGGCTTTTAACCGGGCTTTTGATTTTTCTTGGAGATATTCGTGAAGTCATTGGTTTTAGCGCATTCACGGTGCTGAGTTATTATGCGATTACGAATGCGTCTGCCTGGACGCTGCCTGCGCAAAAACGCCAGCACCCCCGCCGCCTGGCCGCTGCAGGGTTTATGGCTTGTGCTTTGCTGGCATTGAGCCTGCCGCTTTCCTCAGTCCTTTCAGGCAGCCTTGTGCTTGGACTGGGAGCGGCGTTTTATTTTATAAGGCGAAGGCCTCGGATGTGAGAGTCCGGGCTGCGCTTCGTTTTGCCCCTTGAATCGCGGTCCAAAGCGATAATAAGCTGATCCCAATAGCTGTCCACAAAGCCGCAACCGTATAGGCGGCGGCCCTGTCGTTAGCAGCCTCGATTTTGGTTCTGGCTTCACGGGCTTCAGCAGCAAGATTGCTTGTGACCTGGTCGGCTTCAGCGCGGCTGAGAGAAGTGTGCACCGCCAGCGCGTCTTCAGCGGCTTCTTGTCCGCCGGTTAAAAAAGCCGTTGAAATAGCCGCAAGCGCTCTTGCGTCGATCGCTTCAGCAGCTGTCCGCAGAGTCTGGGGATCATTCGATTTTCCGGCCATCGTCCGGCCGATCGTGCGTTTCAATTCCGCTTGAAACGAAGAGGCAACGCTTCTACCGCTGATATCCGCCGCTTGGCCGGCCGTAAAAGAGGAGGAAGCGGTTAAGCCTGCGCCGATGCCTCCGACGGCTTCGCCTGCGGCCAGTGTGCCCGTGATGCCGGTCGCGCCAACGCTGGTGACGCCGACCAGAATTGTCAGAATATTCGACAAGGCCCAGACTAAAACGGCCTGCGGCACGACATTGTTCCAGGCGAGATCTTTGGAGGCCGCGCTTGTAAAATAGCCCCCGAAGTAAAGCGCCGTAAGCCAGGTGATCAGCATCCAAACTCCGGAAATGACGACTACTTTTTTACTGAAAATCTCCGCATCCGCGGCGCTGATCGTTCCGATTCCAAGGCTGAGACCGACAGCATAAAGCAGCAGCGCGACTGCCGTTGCAACCAGCCAGCCTCCAAAAACGGCTCCCCAGCGAATGGTCGAATGAAATCCGCTTTCGCGCCAAAGGTCGACCGGGCGCTCAGCGGCCGCTTCTTGTTCGTGTAGAAATGCCTGTCTCATAACACCCTCCCTTAATTTTGTGAAATGCTTAAAATAAAACCAGGCTTATTAAAAGCCGCCTTTCAACCTCCAGCCATCCGGCCTTAACCTAATCTTTTCTAAGGGATGGCCCTATAGCAAGCTTCCTGCAGGCCCTCTACGATGGCGCGTCGGATAAAAGGGGGGAAGAGACTATGAAAGCAAAAATTCAAACGCTGATTCTACTGGCGGTGATTTTGATCCATTCCGGCTGCGCGGCAGCCTGGTTTGGCGCGGGAGCGGCAACCGGTGTTGCGGTGGATGAAGCTCTCGAAGATGACAATCCGAAAGTCGTTGTTGTTGAAAAGGACAAAGCTTAGAATGCAGGCATGACTTTCGAAGATTTGCTCGAGCAGGTGCAAAAAATTCCGTGCGAGGAAAAGCGTGCGCGTGAAGCTGATTATTGCGAAGCGGTTTTTGGCGCCGCGAATCTGGTTGCGTTGAACGGCCTGCTGGAATCCTGCTTTGGTCCGCCGCTCAAACCCGAGGGCAAACCGCCCTCGGCGGATGCTACGAAATACAGCAAAGCCTACGGCGGCGTTCAAGGCAACCAAGTTCTTTACTACCGCCTGCAGAACAGCCGCTCCGAAATGGCCATGCTCTGGCCCTGGAGCAATGGCGCTTCGATGACCCTCAAGCTGATCCGTCAATAAACCGCACCGCGCCGTTCAAACGGCGCGCCGTCCATGCTGCCAGCCGTGGAAACCGTTCAAAAAGCGCGAACGTCTGCGCGGACCAAAAAGACGAACGCAAAAGCGGCGTGACGGCACGGCAGGTCCGTGTTTCTTGACATAGAAACGCCGAATGAATTTTTTTCCATTCATCTGCCAAGGACTCGTGCCACCGAAACGCATGCGGCTTCATCAAATCGGTCAGTAAACGCGCCTGGGCCAAAGCCCAATAAATGCCCTCGCCTGTAAACGGTTCGATATAGCCAGCGGCATCGCCCAAAGCAAAATAACGCCTGCCCGCAGGATTGCGGCAGTAACGTGACAGTTTAGGGGTGCCTTTCCAAGCCGCATGTTCCAGGCCTTCCGGAATGTCCGCGCCCGCCTCGCGCAGAATACCGGCAATAACCGCCGGTATTCTTTTTTCATGACTCAGCGCCTGCGCGGAAAAAGCGGCGGCCATATTCAACCGGCCGTCTTCCAGCCGCACTAGTCCGCAGTAGCCTTGCGAGGCCGTCGCCATAAACAATGTTCCGGCAGGGTAGGCTGCTGTGCCGTTGTGCAAAAGTGTGCCGGCTCCGAGATAAGAATTTTTTTCAACCCGGATATTTTCCGGAACATTTTTAAGAATCCCGCCTTGGAGTCCGCCGGCAATAACGGCCATCTCCGTCTCAAGAACGAAATTTTTCTGCGGGGTTTGCACATGCACACGGATGCAGCCGTCCGTTGATGAAGATTTCCTCGGAAAAATAGCGCCGGCCTCCGCAGTTTCAACCGTTGCTGAAGCATTATCCCAAAACTCTGCGCCTGCAGAGCAAGCCTCCAAAACAAGCCGCTGGTCAAGCCGCTCCCGTGAAAGGCCCACTTCTGCGCTGAGCGGAATCCGCAGCCTGCGGCCGCCGCGCATCCAAGTAAAAGTTTCAAGGCGCAGTGCTTTTTCTATGACTGTTAAGTGGCCGAGGCCGGCATTTTTTAATTCTCGCAGCGCGCGCGCATTTAAACAGCTGCCGCAGACTTTGACACGGGGGAAGGCAGCTTTGTCGACGAGCAGGACGCGGACACCGGAACGGGCCAGCCGGAAAGCGGTCATGGCGCCGGCTGGCCCTGCCCCAATGACGATGACTTCCCAGCGGGACTTCAACGTTTCCAGACCAGCAAAAATCGCTCCGGCCAGATTTTTTTCAACTCAATCTTGGAAAGGCCCGATTCCCGGGCTATTTCACAGATTTCGTCCAGGGTATAGGCTGCTTTGACCGAAAGCAGCGCGTCTTTCTTGACAACGGGCGAGGGAGTCAGGGTCCAGGTTGTGAGATGGGCCAGAAGCCAGCCGGGAATGGAGCGCAATAAGTCCGTAAAAATAGCGAGTTTCAAATTTGAAGTTTGCAGGATTTTGAAAAACGAGCCGATTTCTTCAGGCGTCAGGTGGTGCAGGAAAAGACTTGAGACCAGAAAATCATAATGCGCAGGAATGCCGCCGCTTTTAATATCGAACTTAATGAACCGGACGCTGAGTTTTTTACGCTGCGCATTTTGCGAAGCGCAATTCAGAGCCGTTGCGCTGATGTCGGCACCGTCGAGAGTCAACGGAATTTTACACAAATTTGCTTTTTGGGTAATGGCCAGCGGCAGATCGCCGCCGCCGGTTCCGATGTCAATGCCGCGCAGGGGCATAAGATTTTTTTCGCGGCTGAAACGTTCAAGGATATCCCAGACAGGCTGGGCCGTGCGGCTGAGCCAAAAAATTCTGCGCAGCTGGGCCAAAGCCTCTTCATGCAAACCGGCATCCAGCGCCGGATCATCCATGACCTCAGGTTCCATTTCACGCCGCCGGAGATGAGCAAAGGGCAGGCTTATTTTCACGGCACGGATTATAGCAACCGGCGTTAGCCTAGGCTTAAGTTTTTTTACGGAAGTTCAATCGCCGCGTGGCGCGTGACAAATGCGTTGAAGCCGTAATGCTCACCGTTAAGGATGGCATGATCCTGGTTTAGAAAAGATACGTCTTTATAGGAGTTTTTATAGTATAATAAAGCATTCAAGAAGCGAAAGAGGTTCTCACACATGGCCATCCCGTCATCCATTCCCATCGACATTGGCATTGCGGAAAAATCACGCAAGCAAATTGCGCAGGGCGTATCCCATTTATTGGCAGATACTTATACACTTTATTTAAAAACACATAATTTTCATTGGAATGTCACCGGGCCTATGTTTCAGACGCTGCATTTGATGTTTGAACAGCATTACAATGAACTTTGGACGGCCGTGGATTTGATTGCCGAACGGATTCGTGCGTTAGGGCTGCCGGCGCCGGGGACGTATGCTGAGTTCGTGGCTTTAAGTTCAATCAAGGAAGATAAAGGACCCGTAAAAGCGGAAGATATGATCCGTTCTCTCGTCTCAGGTCATGAGGCGGTCATCAAGACGGCCCGAGGCGTTTTCCCGCTGGCTGAAAAAGCCGACGACCAAGTCACGATCGAACTATTGACCCAGCGTATGCAGGTGCATGAAAAAACTGCTTGGATGCTGCGGAGTTTGCTGCAAGCGTAATTTTTTGAATTTTTACCTTCTGGCTGCCGTTATTTAATATAACTCGATATAATACCTTAAGTTATAACTCGAGTTTGGCATTTTTCAGGAATTCCTTCTTCCCCCTTGGGGGAGAAGGTCAGGATGAGGGGGATGATCGCTTGAATTTCCCCTCACCCTAACCCTCTCCCCACAGGGGAGAGGGAAAAGTGCCAAACTCAAGTTAGAATATGTTGCGTCCGGCAGATACGGACCGCTTACCCAAAGGGTATACTTTGTCAGGAGGAGTTTCAGAAGCCTTTTATGCAAACACAGACCCATTCTACAAAAAAAATTATTTGGCTTAATCTGGTTTTCTTTGCAGTCACAACACTGGCTGCATTGATTGGCTGCCCGTGGTATCTGGCTCATTACGATCTTTCCACGCTGGATACCGGACTTTTTCTTTTTTATGTCGCGGCCACGGGCATGGGAATTACGGCGGGCTACCACCGGCTTTTTGCTCACACCACGTACAAAGCCAATGGCCTTATCCGGTTTTTATTTTTATTTTTTGGCGCTGCGGCTTTTGAGCAGTCAGCTTTGAGATGGTCGTCTCAACACCGTGATCACCACCGTTACGTCGATACGGACCGGGACCCCTACAGTATTAAAAAGGGATTTTGGTATGCGCATATCGGCTGGCTGGTTTTCTGGAAACATCCGTTTCATTTTGAAAATGCGCTGGATCTTCAAAAAGACCCGATGATCATGCATCAAGACCGTTATTACGGGGTCTGGGCCGTGACGGCCGGTATTCTTACACCGGTGCTAATCGGGGCCTGTTTTGGGCAGGCGCTTAGCGCTTTTTTATTCGCCGTCTGCCTGCGTCTGACTTTTGTTTATCATGCGACCTTTTGTATTAATTCGGTCTGCCACATGTTTGGTAAAGCCACCTATGACGTCGATGCGACAGCCAAAGACCATTGGCTTGTGGCGCTCATCACCTTTGGCGAAGGGTATCATAATTTTCACCACAAGTTCCCCGTGGATTACCGCAATGGCGTGCGCTGGTTTGATTTCGACCCCAGCAAATGGCTAATCCGCATCATTTCGCATTTGGGCATGGCCTGGGATTTAAAACGCACGTCGCGTTTCCGCATTCTTGAAGCGCGGCTGGCCGGTGAGAATTTAAGCACGCGCCATTCGCTGACGAATTCAGGCGCCAATTCTTTGATGGTAAAACCGCTGGAGCAGCTTGCGCTGCAGCATGCCCGGGTGTGCGAAACGCTGGCCCATTGGGAAGAGGCTGTGCGTAGTTACCGGGCGCTTGTACGCGGACAAATGGCCGCGCACTCCGAAGAACTCAAAACCGCGGCCGCGCAAAAAATCAGCGAAGCCCAACGGGTTTTTCAAGAGGCCTACGAACGCTGGTCCCGCTTGATCCAGTATCATCCGCTGCAACTCCGCGAAATTCTCTTAAGCGCCGCTGCCGCGTAGCGGCGGGTTCATAACCCGCTATGTGCTAAAGGCCGGTTTAGAACCGGCCCCTACGTTTAAGTTCGACCGCTCACTTCGCCCTTACGTTTGTTGCGCAGGTGCGCTGCCTCGGACGCATAAGGAAAGCATCCGTAAACAACGTTTTTAAGCCCTTCCTGAAACTTCGCCGGTCTGTGTGTTGACGCGCACAATCGTGCCGGGCTCAATGTAGAGCGGCACTTGGACTTCAAGGCCGGTTTCGAGTTTCGCGCGTTTAGTTGACCGGCCCGATGAAGAAGTGCCTTTGATGGACGGTTCGGTTTCCAAAATCGCAAGTTCTACTACGGCGGGTAATTCAAGCGAAACAACCGCGCCGTTAAATTTTAAGGCCTGCACTTCCAGCCCTTCTTTCAGATAAAGCCGCTGTTCGTCGAGTTTGTCTGCGCTCAGGGCAAACTGCTCATAGGTGACATTATCCATGAAATGATAATCCGGCTCCGCCGCATAGAGGAAAGCAGCCGGAACTTTTTCAACATCCGCTTCATTGAATTTTTCACTGGTTTTAAAGTTCTTGTCCTGGACGGAGCCGTTTAAAAGATTGCGCAGGCGGGCTTTGGCCATCGTGGAGGCCCCGCGCGCGGAAGGGGATGCAAATTGGACATCCAGCACCAGATAAGGAATACCTTCTACGAGAATATAAAGTTTTTTCTTGAGTTCATTGGCAGGAATGACAGCCATAAGGTTCTCCTTTTTAAAGAACTGCTATTCTACCATTGTCGTGTCATTTTAACCCGCATGTTCGCCATTAAAATTCGGAAAATCCGCTACGCCGTTTGGTATCTTGGCTTCCAAGCTGAGGCGGGATAACAGGGTTTAAAAAGGTAAAAATGGCGTAAATTTAAAAAGGGCTTTTGACTTTGAGTCCAGCAGCCGTTAATATCAAATCGTATCTTGAAAATGAGTTCTAAATGAAACCGGAGGTGCATTATGAAAAAATTATACGCTTTTTTAATTTTGACTCTTCTGGCATTGCCCCTGGCGGCGGCGCCTGTTTTTGCCAACCACGGCGGCTGCAAACACGGGCAATGCTCCCTGAGAAAAAGCGGCTGTGATCACGGTGACTGCGGCAAAGCCTCAGGGGGCTGCCCGCTGGTTGAGATGTTCATGAAAAAAGCGCATTTTTTTGTGGATCATCAAAAGGCCTTGGGACTGAGCGATGAACAGGTGAACAAGATCAAGACGCTCAAAATGGAAAGAAAGAAAGCTATCATCCGCCAAACCGCAGACCATCAGATTTTCATGGTGGATGTCACAATGAAACTGCACGAAACTCCGCTGGATGTCGAAGGGTTAAATGCGATGATCGATCAGGCAACGGCCTCGATGGCCACAGCCGCTAAGGAAACAGTCGCTGCGTTGGTCGAGTTAAAAGGCGTGCTTTCCGAAGAGCAGATGGCGACGGCCAAGGGAATTTGGGGCAAGCACAAGCATTGAGTGTTTCTGTAAATAGCCAAGAGCAGTCTCTCGCAAAACGGGGGACTGCTCTTTTGCTTTAGGAGATTCCCATGACCACAACCCAGCGTATCCAGGTTTTTGATTCCAGTTCACAAGCCTATCATAAAGCTTTTCAGACTTTCTTAGACCACACGGACCAGAAAACCCGCGCGCGCGAAACATTGGGCCGGAAAGTTGCCGGGCTTACGCATAAACGTATTTTTATCGACGCCGGCGCCGGCAATGGCAAAGTGACAGCCTGGTTTACGGACTCTTTTCAGCAGACCCTCGCTATGGAGCCGAACCCTTCACTGCGGCAAGAGTTGGCCACAGTTTGTCCGCGTGCGAAAATTTTGCCGGACATAATTCTCGAAGCGAAAGTGAGCGATAAAGCCGATTTTATTCTTGCCTCCCACGTTTTTTATTACATTCCCGGTCCGGAATGGATGGCCAATCTCGACCGCATGGTATCGTGGCTTGCGCCGCAGGGCACCCTGATTGTTATTTTGCAGAACAGTCAGTCCGACTGCATGCAGATGCTGCGGCATTTTTTAAAACGTGCTTTTGACCTTAAGCAGCTGGCTGGAGCGTTTGAAGAAAAAGCGGCGGATGACCTTGAAGTCTCAGTCGAGACCGTTCCTTCCCGCATCAGCACTCCGGATTTGGACAAAGCCTACAGCGTGGCCGAGTTCATGCTGAATCTTCTGCCCCTTCCGGAGCCGCCGGCAAGTGCGGAGGTCTGCGGATACGTTCAAAAACACTTTAAGGCGAAAGACGGAAGCTTCCGTTTTTCCTGCACGCAGGATTTTCTTCAAATCCGCCGCCGCCCGGCATAGAATACGGGCCATACGGCCAAGTCCGGCCCTGTCACCTCATTTAAGGAGAAAACCATGCGTCAGAATATTTCAAGCGGAAGCAAGTGGGAACCCATCATCGGCTATTCCAGAGCAGTCAAAGCCGGCTCTTATATTCATGTTTCCGGCACCACAGGGACGGGACCCAACGGCATTGTCGGCGTTGACGATATGTATGCCCAAACCAAGCAGGCTCTCAAAAATATCGAGGCTGCGCTCAAACAAGCCGGCGGCTCGATGAAACAGGTCGTGCGTACGCGCCTTTATCTGACCATCATCGGCGATTGGGAAAAAGCCGCTAAAGCGCATGGCGAAATTTTTGGAAAAATCCGTCCCGCCACCGCCATGGTCGAAGTCGGCCGTTTGATCGATCCACAGATGCTGGTGGAAATTGAGGCCGATGCCTACATCGGCTGAAAATTGCTTGTGAAAGACCGGCTCGTTTATCAGATAGTCTGCGCAGTCAGTTTTGTGCTTTCGCTGTTACCCTTCCGGGTTATTTTCTGGCTGGCGAAACAAGCGGGTAACCTGTGTTATTTTCTGATGCCCAAACGCCGCAAAATCGCGCTGGACAATATCCGTGCCGCCTTGGGCGAAAACCTTTCAAAACGCCAGCAGCGGCATTTGGCGCGGACCTCTTTCCAAAATATCAGCCTTTCGCTTGTTGAACTCTTTATGATTGATAAAATCCGTAAAGAGTCGGCACGTCTTTTCCAGTGGCGCGGAAGAGAGAATTTCGAACATGCTTTTGCCCAAGGCCGGGGACTGATATTGACGGTTTCGCACGCGGGTTCCTGGGAACTTCTTGGCATCCTGCCCTATCTTACGCCTCATCCCGTGTCCGTGGTCGTCAAAGAAATCCGCAATCCCTATCTCAACCACCGTATCAATAATCTGCGGCGTAAAATGAATTTAGTGCCTATCCCCAAGCAGGGTTCGGCCAGGGAAGTTCTGAAACGGCTTAAAAATAATGAATGCGTCGGGGTCTTGCTGGACCAGTGGGCCGGGGGTGAGGGTGCTTGGCTTGATTTTTTTAACCGGCCGACTTCCACGACAACGATTCCTGCGCGGCTGGCAAAAAAAACAGGCTGTCTGCTTGTACCCGCATACTGTCTGCGTAATCCCAAAGGAAGTTATACGATTCAAGTGGAGCCTGCGGTCGAACTTCCCAATGCAGATGTCCCCGATTGGGAGAATGTTGTGACTCAAAGACTGAGTGATCTGCTGGAGCGCCAAATCCGCGCAAACCCCGAACAGTGGATCTGGACCCACCGGCGCTGGAAAGCAAAGCCCCAGACCCTGCGGGAATGATGCACTGCCAACAGCAGTGCATGCATGACTGTATCTGTCGCCGCACAGATGCGGGAATGATGCACTGCCAACAGCAGTGCATGCATGACTGTATCTGTCACCCTACCGATGCGTGCTTGACAGCCCGCCTGTTTTTGAATAAGATTTCATCCTGTTAAGATAAAATCCGAACTACCTGAGGATAGCCATGTTTCAAGCCTTTATTGTCGTTCTGCGCGAATCGTTCGAATCTTTTTTGATTGTTGCCATTATTCTGAGTTATCTTCAGAAAGCGGGCCGGCGCGAATTGACGCCTGCGGTGACTGCGGGTATTTTCTGCTCAGCCGTAACGAGCGCAGGCCTGGGTTACTGGCTATGGCAGGGCGCCAATGGGCCGCTTTGGGAGGGTATTTTTGGACTGGTTTCCGCAGTTTTTGTCCTCACGCTTGTGATCCATATGTGGAAAACAGCCCGTACTTTAAAAGCGGACATGGAATCAGAACTGGCTTCGCATACTCAAGGCAAGGCCGACCAAGCCGCCTTTTTGGGGGTTTTTCTTTTTACGGTTTTTATGATCTCGCGCGAAGGTATGGAAACCGCACTGCTTTTGATTCAAATTCATTCATCCGATATCGTGGCCGGCGCGGCTTTGGGCGCCGCGGGTGCTTTGGCGATGTCGTTCTTATGGGTCCGCTGCGGACATTTGATTAATACAAAGCGTTTTTTCCAGGTCACGTCGCTGTTTCTGTTTTTGTTTGTCTTGCAAATCCTGCTGTACTCATTCCATGAATTCACCGAAGCAGGTCTTTTTCCCAACAGCGAGGCCCTGCATATTGCCACCGAGCCCTATTCTCCCGACGGCCTCTATGGTAAATGGTTTACCCCGGTGATGGTGGCTTTCTGTGCCCTGTGGCTTTGTTGGGCCTGGCTGCAGGATCGAGCTGTCCGCGTTCTCGATTCCGCCTCCCGCTAAACCTTTGCTCCGGTGCTGGGGCCTGGCCCCCGGCACCTTGAGGATTGTGGTAAGCTGTTACGGTTTACAGTCGGGGCTGGAAAAAGCCGATAAGTACTCTGTTACTCGTCCCGGTTAATAACCTCAGGATATTTTCATGAAACGCATTGCCGTGGTCAATGGAGTCCGTACGCCGTTTATCAAGGCCTGGACTTTGTTTAATGATATTCCGGCCCAGACGCTGGGAGGCATGTGCGTTCAGGAACTTTTACAGCGAACCGAGATCGATCCTGCGCTTGTCGATCAAGTCATTATGGGCTGCGTGGGCCAGCCGATTGATGCAGCCAACGTGGCACGCATCATTGCTCTTTACGGCGGCATTCCCAAAGATAAAAAAGCCTATACGGTCAACCGCAACTGCGCTTCCGGCTTTGAGGCCGTGACCAGCGCCGTTGAAAAAATCAATATCGGTCAGGATGAAGTCATTATTGCGGGCGGCGCTGAGTCTATGTCGAACGCGCCGTTAACTTTCAGCAAGCCGGCTGCCGAACTTTTCATGGAACTTTCCCGGGCCAAGACGCTGGGTGCGCGTTTGGGCGTCTTTTCGCGTTTCCGGCTCAAACATTTTCAGCCGGTGGCCGCTCTTCAGCTTGCTCTGACGGATCCGGCCTGCGGCTTGAATATGGGACAAACGGCCGAAGTATTAGCAAAAAAATTTGCGATTTCCCGTGAACGCCAGGATGCGTTTGCGCTCGAAAGCCACAAGCGCGTGGCCGCGGCGCGTGAAAAACTGCGCGAGGAAATGATGACAGTTTTTCTGCCGCCCAAATACGAACAGGCTGTCAAAGACGACAATGGCGTGCGCGAAAACCAAAGCCCCGAGCAACTCGCCAAACTCAAACCCGTTTTTGACCGCCACTCCGGCACGGTGACTGCGGGCAATTCTTCGCAAATCACCGACGGTGCATGCGCGCTGCTGCTGATGGAAGAATCCAAAGCTAAAGCCATGGGCTATACGATTTTGGGGACTATTCGCGCGTATGAATACAGCGGTCTTGAGCCCAGCGAAATGGGGCTGGGTCCGGCCTTTGCGATTGAAAAAGTTTTGCGCAAATCCGGACTTACTCTCAAAGACATTCAGCTTTTTGAACTCAATGAAGCTTTTGCCGTGCAGATCCTTGCCTGCATCGAAGCCATGGCCTCTGCAAAATTTGCCGCAGAGAATTATCCCGGCGGAAAACCACTGGGAGAATTGGACCCGGCACTTTTGAACGTCAATGGCGGAGGCATTGCACTCGGCCATCCCGTGGGCGTGAGCGGCGCGCGTTTAGTGTTGACCTGTCTGAAAGAAATGAAACGGCGCAATTTGAACCTGGGTATCGCATCGCTTTGTGTGGGCGGCGGCCAGGGCGGGGCCCTCATTTTGGAGCGCAGCTAATGGGCTCATGGTTTTTTGAAGAAAAAGACAAGATTGGCATCCTGACGCTAGATAAACCGGGGACAGATGTCAATGTCCTCACCACCGAAAGTCTGACCGAGTTTAAGGATCAGCATCTCGCCAAGATTGCCGCGCGCATCGATCTCGAAGCCTTGATGATCCGCAGTGCCAAAAGCCGTATTTTTGTGGCCGGAGCGGACATCAACGAAATCGCCGGCATTACCACTGAAAAAGATGCTTTTGAAAAAGCCGAGCAGGGCAAAGCCGTTTTTCAAAAACTCGAAGACCTGAAAATCCCCACCGTTTGTGTCATCAATGGCGCCTGCCTGGGCGGCGGCTATGAATTGGCGCTGGCCTGCACCTATCGCGTGGCGGCTTTTTCCGACAACGTCAAAATCGGACTGCCGGAAGCCAACCTGGGTATTTTGCCCGGCTTTGGCGGCAGTATCCGCCTGCCGCGTTTACTGGGCCTGACCAAAGCATTGCCCATGATTCTGGCCGGCCGTGTGGTTTCCGCTAAGGACGCGCTCAAAGTCGGCATGGTGGACCGGCTTTTTCCGGCCGGCAGCCTGGATGCCGATGCCCTGGCTTTTACGCGCCAAGCGGTCCAGAAAAAAATCCGTCCCAAAAAACGCACCAAGGATTTCATGACGGGTTTTTTAGAAGATAATCCGCTAGGCCGTTCGCTGGTCTTCAGCCGCGCCCGGGAAGACGTTGCCCAGAAAGCCAAACATTTTTATCCAGCGCCCTATGAAATCATCAAGCTGATCGAAAAAACTTATGGCCGGGTTTCGCCGCGGGCCTACCGCCTTGAGAGCGAGCATTTTGCGCGCTTGGGCACGACCGGCGTTTCTAAAAATCTCATCAAACTTTTTTTTATGAGCGAGAAGTACAAAAAAGTGGCCTGGACCAAGCTTGCGGTTAAAACGCCGCCGGTCAAAAAATGCGGCGTGATCGGCGCCGGCGTGATGGGCGGCGGCATTGCCCAGCTTGTCAGCGCAAAAAACATTCCGGTGCGCGTGAAGGATATCAACGAAGGCGCTCTTGGCGGGGCCTTGCGTGAAGCGCAGCAGATCTATCAAGGCGCTCTCAAACGCCGCAAAATCACGGGCTATGAAATGGCGCGCAAAATGAATTTGATTTCCGTAGGCCTGACGCCGGAAGGCCTGCAGCGCTGTGACGTGATTATCGAAGCCGTTGTCGAAGATTTGGGCATCAAACAAAAAGTCTTCAAAGACCTGGATGAACGTGCCTCGGCCGGAACGATTCTGGCCTCTAATACTTCGTCGCTTTCGGTCACCAAAATGGCCGCTGTGACCCAAAATCCGGGCCGCGTGATCGGCCTGCACTTTTTTAATCCGGTACACCGCATGCCGCTGGTGGAAATTATCCGCGCGGAACAGACTTCCGAAGAAACGATTGACCGAATGGTGCAGTTTGCGCGTCTTTTAGGCAAGACCGTGATTGTGGTCCAGGATGCGCCCGGTTTTCTGGTCAACCGCCTGCTGCTGCCGTACATGAACGAAGCCGCTTATCTTTTGGAAACAGGCATGGGGCCGGAGCAGATCGACCGGCTCGTTGAAAATTTTGGCATGCCGATGGGACCGGTAGAACTGGCAGATCAGGTCGGTATTGATGTGGGCGTCAAAGTGGCGCACATCCTGCAGGATGCGTTTGGGGCGCGCATGCGTGTTGCGGATATTCTGGAAGATGTGAAACAAAAAGGCCTGTTGGGCAAAAAATCAGGCAAGGGCTTTTATCTGCACCAAGGCAAAAAGAAAACCGTCAATCCAGAAGTCAAGACCGGTACGCATCCCGCTAAAGTTTCGGAAGAAGATGCGCTCAAACGCATGATCTACATCATGATCAATGAAGCCGCCCGCTGTTTGGAAGAAGGCGTAGTGGACAGTCCTGAAACCGTGGATATGGGGATGGTCATGGGGACCGGCTTTCCGCCTTTTCGCGCCGGCCTGCTGCATTATGCAGATCAAACCGGCCTGCAAAATATTGTTACCGATCTCGAACGGTTTGCCGCTACGGTGGACCGCGAACGTTTCCAGCCCAGCCCCTACCTGCTTAAACTCGCCAAAGAAAATCGCAAGTTTTATTCTTAAATTTAAAATCCTCGTGTCATCCTGAGTCGCTTGCGCCTGTGCTCAGGTCGCAAGACGGCGAAGGATCTCAGACCTGGAGATTCTTCACCCGTCGCTAAAGCATTTGCGGGTTCAGAATGACAAGATTAGAGCAAAAAAGGGGACAGGCTGAACTGACCCCTTTTTTAAATTATTTAACTCGAGTTTGGCATTTTTCAGGAATTCCTTCTTCCCCCTTGGGGGAGAAGGTCAGGATGAGGGGGATGATCGCTTGAATTTCCCCTCACCCTAACCCTCTCCCCACAGGGAAGAGGGAAAAGTGCCAAACTCAAGTTATTTAATTTTTTTCAGGGTTTCTTTTGTATCGTGTACAGACACTTGAGGTGCGGCGGCACTCGCTGGTTCGGAAGATTTGACGGCAACAGCAGGAACTTGTGCGGCAGGAACAGCCGGTTGAACTACGGCCGGAGAAGTCTTCGGAGGTTCTGCTGAAACAGCGGCTGCTGTTGCTGCAGGTACTGCAACTGCAACCGCCGGCGCTGCGGCTGCTGCCGGCGCGGATTTTTTGCCGGTGCTGCCACCCTCATGATTGGCAGGAACGTGCATGCCCAACCCGACATTCGGAAAGTCCACCGGAATGGGAAAAGTCACTAACTGAATCAAGCCGGTGGCCGTATAAACCACGGCTTTTCCAATACCCACGCAAAAACCCGTCCACGGCGTTTCATGTTGCGGATCGTGCGCTTCTGCCCAAGGCGTCATCCATGAAAAAAGCGTGTGTTTGAGTCCGAAAGCAAATTTTCCGCCAGTTTTATTCCAATAGCCTTCGTTTTGGGCCCAGGGCGAAGACCAGCCCGCTGCAGGAAGTCCGGCACAAACGATGAATACGGCAAGCAAGGCCGCTAAGCGTTTATTGTTCAAAGGACATGCCCCCTTTGGGCAGCGGCAGATCAACCGGAATGGGAAAGGTCACGGCATGGACTGCGCCGCCTGCTGTGTAGATAACCATATAGCCGATACCGCGGGCCAGGCCTTTGAAAAAACCATCGGGCCGCGCAGGTTCGTAAAAAATTGCCAGCCAGCCGGAAGCAACATTCAAAACACCAAAGCCCAGTTTATGACCAGCCTGCTCAAAGTAAGGCTGTGTTTTCACCCACGGACTGGGCTTCCAGGGATCTGCAGGAACATTTTCGGCCCAAACAGGCGAAGAGGAAAGAAGAGAACCGATTAAAAAGGCTGGGACCAGCAGGCCAAAGACAAATTTTTTAGCAGAAACGATTTGGATCACGCCGAAGATATTAGCGCGGCGCCTGGGCAAAGTCAATCCAGGGCAGCGCGTTCAGTCTTCAAGAGGATAATTTTTTTATGTCGTAGGGGCGGGTTCGTAACCCGCCTTGAATTTGCCCATATTTTAAAGGGCCGGTTTAGAACCGGCCCCTACAAGTTCGGCAGGCACGGCCAAGACGCAGTCCATCAGACTGCGCTAGGCCAGTCTCTGCGTTAGACGGAGAGGCACGGCCAAGACGCAGTCCATCAGACTGCGCTAGACGTCGAGACGCGGCTTCGGTGTCAGGCCCGCAAGAGCCGAGGTTGCTTCTGGTTTTCACCGGGCTTCACTGATAAACTAAAGCATGATTACGATTCGCCGTTCGCAAGAACGCGGGCATTTCGACCACGGCTGGCTTAAAACTTATCACTCGTTCTCATTCGGCGAATACCACGATTCGCGTTTTATGGGTTTCCGTGTGTTGCGCGTTTTGAATGAAGACTGGGTCCAGCCTGGCGAAGGTTTTCCCACCCATGCGCATCGCGACATGGAGATCCTGACCTACATTCTCGAAGGCGCTCTTGAACACCGCGATAGTATGGGCAATACAAGCGTCATTCGTGCGGGTGATGTCCAGCGCATGAGCGCCGGCACCGGCGTTCAACACAGTGAATTCAACGCGTCCGCTTCCGAATCGGTTCACCTTCTGCAAATCTGGTTTTCCCCTGAGAGTAAGGGGATTAAGCCCGGATACGAGCAAAAGACCTTTGACCCTAAAAGTCTTTTGAACCAGCTGCGGCTTGTGGCCTCTCCGGACGGCCGCGCAGGTTCCGTTTCTATGCATCAGGATGTCTTGGTCTATGATTGCCGGCTTGAGGCGGTAAAACGCGTCAACTTGTCTGTGAACACCGGACGCGGCCTCTGGATTCAAGTGATTGAGGGGCGTATTGAGTTTGCAGGCCAAACGCTGAAAGCCGGCGATGGCGCTGCGCTGGAAAATGAAAAAGAAGCCGTCGTCATCGCCGTTGCTACGGCCCATTTTGTGATATTCGATTTACCGGATTAATAAGTTCGTTTATCTTTGCGCTGCGCCCAGCGGCGAAAGAGGGCCAGATTTTCTGCGCGTAAAAACCCGCCTTTGATTTTTACAGGACTTTTGCCTTGGTGCTTCATCGCCCCGTTGGGAATGGCGAGTTCATTAAACCCGATTGCCCGCGCATCCCGGATAAATGTTCCATGAATAATTTTGTCGATCCGCGCCCAATGGCAGGCGGCAAAGCACATGGGGCAGGGCTCGCAGGTCGAATAAATGACGCAGCCTGACAGGTCGATGGTTTTAAGTTTTTTGCAGGCGAGCCGGATGGCCGTGATTTCAGCATGGGCCGTGATGTCCGTTGATTTCCACACCCGGTTGTGCGCGGCCGCAACGACTTTTCCGTTTTTGACAATGCAGGCGCCAAAGGGGGTTTGACGCTTACGCACGCCGCGCTCGGCAGCTGCAATGGCAAGATGCATGAACGATTTGTCAGAGAGAGGCTTCATTCTCAACATTGTCGTCATTGCGGGACACATTCTTGAAACAGTCAAAGGTGCCGGGCCTAGGCCCGGCACCGTGTTATTGCATTGTAGGGGCGGGTTCCAAACCGGCCCAAATTCAGGGCGGGTTATGAACCCGCCCCTACAGGTCACAGATCTGCAAAATAAAACTTTATTCCCCGGGCGGGTATGCCGAAATGTTTAATGCAGGCGTTTTAAGCCTGTATGCTCCTTCCCACAAGACGATGTGCCAGTTACCAAGGGGGTGCCCATGTACACATGCAACGCTTGCAGCGGCGATTTTCCCTACCTGATTTTCGAGTACAACACCTTGGTTTGCGAGCAATGCTCCCTCCGCAAAAATATCAAAAATTGTGACGAACTTGACGCGCTGATGGCTGCGAATCCGTTGACAGCCCCGAAACCTGAGGAGACGGTCGAAGCTGTTGAAGAAACGGACGAAGGCGAAGAAATCGGCGATTCGGACGTCACCGAACTTTTCGAGTTGATCGGAAAAATCTCCAATCCGCACCTGCGCGCGGATTTTAAAGACCTGGCCGAGCAGTATTTTGAAGGGGAACTGGGTTAAGCGGTCATGAGTCGTGAGTCGCCAGTCTTGAGTAAAAAAACTCAGAGAATTCCGCTTTTGAAGGTTGCTCAAATTCTATCGTGAATAATGTCTTAGGAAATGATTCCTGTTTTTTTGAAAATGAATTAGGGCTGCCCTACAGCCCCGTTTGTAACTGACGACTCAAGACTCACGGCTAACAACTCACAACCGTCTTTAAAACATTTCCATCTGCGGGCGCGTAAAAACAAGACGCCGTTCTTCCGAAATCATTTCCGGTTTTCCCCACGCGCCGTCGTATCCTGGCACGACGGAATAATTTTTCTCCCGCAAAGCCAGCACCGCTTCCGCCGTCAGCGGATGGGCCGCCAGTTTTAAATCACTTTCAGAAACTTCCAGCAGGATTTTTAATTCAGGGCCCAAAGCCTGGATCAGGCGCTTATATTCAGTCTCAACGGCCTTTGAACCGGTTTCGCGGCCCAGACTGTTGGCTAGAATTTCTTCCAGCGGCAGGATGGTCTGAAAGGGAATGGCGGACGGTTCGCGCCAATCTTCCGGTCTTTGGGCCAGTGTTTCAATCCGGTGAGCAACACCGACCGTAACTTTACTACGGCAGGCGGGGCAAAGATGTTTGCGCCGCCGCGTCTCAGCAGGGCTCAGCGCAACGCCGCATTTGCGATGTCCGTCCCAGAAATATTTTCCGTAGCGCGAGTCGGTTTCCAGGGTGCGCAAAAGGCCCTGCGGGTCTTTTTCACGAATGGCCCGCACCATGGCATGGTAATCCAGAGCCGTACCAAAAATGGTGGCCTCGCGTCCGATTTTTTCCGGCGAATGCGCATCGGAGAAAGAAACGCAGGCCACGCCGTCCAACTGCGGTACGCGCCGCACCATGGCCGGGTCAGAGTCCAGTCCGGTCTCAATGGCATGAATGAAAGGGGTCTCTTCCTCAAAACATTCCTCGATGGAATTAAACCCGAAATTAGATCCAAAAAGCGAATACCACGGCGTCCAGGCATGCGCAGGAATGGCCAGAATGTCCGGATGCACGCTGCGCAGGAAATGCACCAGGTCTTTCGCATGCCTGCGGAAAGTCGGGCGCCCGTCTTCCTCCAGATGCCCCCAATGTGCAAGTTCGCGGTTGACCTCCCGTACGCTTTCAAGCGAAGGGGCCAGTAAAAGCGTATGGATGCGTTTTTCCTGCCTGGACTTGCTGTAAAAAATGGAACAGACTTCTGTGCTCAAAAGAAACCGTACCCGGCTGGAAGAATTCCGCATGCGCAAAAGGCCGGGCTCGGCCGGTTCCAGTTCGTTTTCAATAGCTTCGAAATGCAGGGGATGCGTGAAATCGCCGGTGCCGATCACGTCCACGCCTTTAATTTCGGCCTGCCGCAGCAGTTCGGCCAAAGTCATGCGCGGCGAGACGGCTTGAGCATAGCGGGAGTGGACATGCAGGTCGGCGATGATCGGCATAGAAGGAATTTTAAGGGGAAAAGCCAAAAGGAAGAAGAAAAATTAACTTTTCGGGTTTATACTAATACGTCGCTTGGCATTCTGAGGCTGTTTTTGTCGAAAAATTTTGCTGGGAGGATGCTCGGTAAGTATGGAGAAATACGGGAGTAGAACGAGGGTCCTATGCAATTCAAGATAGCCTTTATTTTATCGGTAATGTTCGCGGCCAGCCCGGTTGTTTTTGGACAGGTTACGGGCCGTACGGTAGAGTACCGCGACGGGGATACGGTGCTGGAAGGCTATATAGCCTATGATGATGCTGTCACGGGCCCACGGCCGGCGGTCATGGTGGTTCCTGAATGGCAAGGCCTGAATGATTATGCCAAAGGCCGTGCGGATCAGCTTGCGGCGCTAGGCTATGCCGGATTTGCCATCGATATGTACGGCAAGGGAGTCAGGCCTGACACACATCAGGCCGCGGCGAAAATATCCGGAATTTATTTTAAGGACCGCGCTCTCATGCGGCAGCGCGCGAAGGCGGCCTATGATTATCTGCTGCAGCAGGCGCAAGTCGATTCATCCAAAGTTGCCGCTATCGGCTATTGTTTTGGCGGGGCCGCGGTGCTCGAAATGGCCCGGGCCGGATGGCCGCTTGCCGGCGTGGCTGCCTTTCACGGTTTTCTGGACACGCCAATGCCTGCCCATCCGGGTGACATTAAGGCACCTATCCGGATTTTTCAGGGCGATGAAGACTCTTTCACTTTTCCTGGGCTTGAGGGTTTTAGAAAAGAAATGCATGAAGCCCAGGCCCTTGACTGGCAGGTGATCATTTTGAGCGGCGCCGTACACCGCTTCACGGATCCACAAGCCGGCAATGACAAGGGTAAAGGCATGGCCTATAACAAAACAGCTGACGAAGAATCGTGGAATGCATTGAAATTATTTTTAAACGAAGTTTTTAACGGCAGGAAAGAAGGCCAGGTCATCGGCGCGATCGGAGTTTCGGGCAGTTCGGTCGAGAATGATCATGCGGCCGCTTTGGCGGTTACTCAGCCGGCGGCAGGTTAACGCACTACGATGGCTAGGCAGGGTGGAAATCCATACGCTGATTTCCGACAGATCGCACTTCTTTTAGCGGTTTTTGTCATGATGGCGATCAGCGCGCCGCTGGTTTTTACAAAACTGCTTCCGGACAACCACGTGCTGCCGTTTCTGGTGCCCGGATACTATACGGTTAACTTTGAGGCGGCCGGCAGTCATTTAATCTATCAAGAGTTTGAGGCCAGCCGCGGTCCCATGCAAAAAAAAATAGAGGAAGAGGCTTTTTCCGCGCTCAAAATCGAAATTTTTCACAGCGGGCAGAAAACAAAACCATGTTTGCTTGAAAAATCAAGTTCCAAAACCAATTATACGGCCGGAGCGCGCAGGGGCTTTTCGCGCTACGAATTTTTTATTTCCGAACCCGGAAACTACAAGCTGATGGCCTATTACCCGAAAAACACGGGTCCAAATTTGATTCTTTCGATAGGCCGTAAATCGCTGGGCAATAAAATTGCCCGCATTTCCATTGTTATTTTAATTGTTGTCGTGAATCTATTTTTACTAACCACAACGGCTGCGCTGGTTTTTGGCTGGCTTAAGAAAAAATGAGGAGACTGTGATGACCAAACGCGTTTTAATGTTTCATTATGATTTGACCGACAGCCAGGGACGGCCGATCGACTCTTCGCGGGGCGGCGAACCTTTTCCCGTCATGGAGGGCGGCCGCCAGATTCTGGCCGCGCTGGAAACGGAGCTTTTTGCCATGAAACCGGGTGAAAAGAAACGGGTGCCGCTGGAGGCCAGCCGCGCCTATGGCCCGCGCAATGAACAGCTTAAAGTCAAAGTCAGCCGCAGCAAGCTGCCGCAGGGCGATATCCGGGTGGGTTCGCAATTTCGCGGCGGTAATGAAAAAGCTGAATTGGTTTTTACAGTCATGAAAATCGAAGGCGACGAAATCCATCTAGACGGCAATCATGCGCTGGCCGGCCATGACCTGGTTTTTGATGTGGAAGTCATGGAAGTTCGCGAAGCCACGCAAGAAGAGCTCTCGCACGGTCATGCGCACGGCGGCGATGGGCATCATCATTGAATTCTCTCTCTTTCAGGGAGAGGGTTGGGGTGAAGGATAATTTTAAAAACCCCTCATCCTAACCATCTCCCCAGAGGGGGAGAAGGAATAACAATTTCAAACCGTTTCGCAATCAGCGGAGGGTAAAATGACAGAAAAAACACGGCGGATTCACGATGGAATTGTAGGCGCAGCACTTGCGGTAAGTACGGCTTTGGGGTTTAATGCGAATCCTGTTTGGTTTTGGGTGCCTGGACTCATTGGCGCTCTGATGATCGTCAGCGCCCTCACCGGTTTTTGTCCGGTGTATTTCACATTGGGAAAATGCGGTTTTAAATAAAATACAAAACCCGTAGTGGCAATTCATGAATTGCCACTACGGTTAATCTAACCCCAGTTTCCGTACAATGGTGGGAAGTTTATGATCGAATTAAAAGGCAAAAAAGTTTCCGAGTCGAGAATCGAAACCGCACATTTGATGATGCCTAATTATGCCAATCCGGCGGGTAAAATCTATGGCGGCACGATTCTTTCGCTGGCCGATGCCGTGGCTTATATGTGCGCCGCGCGGCATGCGACGCCCCGGTGCGTGACAGTATCGGTCGATCAGGTGGATTTTCGCGAGCCCATCGAAATTGGCGAAGTGGTAACATTTCAGGCCTGTGTGAATTACGTGGGCCGGACTTCAATGGAAGTCGGTATCCGGATTGAGGCGGAAAATCTCGAAACTGGAGTGCGCAGGCACACCAATTCCTGCTATTTCACCATGGTGGCGCTCGACGAGCGCGGCAAACCCACGCCGGTGCCGCCGCTTTTAACAGAGACCAAAGACGAGAAGCGGCGTTTCAAAGAAGGCCGCATTCGCCGCGAACACGCCAAAGAACTTTCAGAAAAACGCCGGGCTTTGCGGGAGCGCGGCGAATGAGGCCGCCTATTCTGGCCGGTCTAATCATGTTAACAGCCGCGTTAGCCCCAGGGGCCCGCGCAGAGGACAATGCGATGAAACAGGAAAAAGCGGTTTTTGCAGGCGGTTGTTTTTGGTGCGTCGAATCCTCTCTGACGAAAGTGCCCGGCGTGATCAAAGTCATCTCCGGCTATACCGGCGGAACGACCGCTAACCCCAATTACGAGGAAGTCTCCGAAGGCACTTCCGGCCATGTCGAGGCCATTGAGATTACGTATGATCCGGCGAAAGTTTCGTATGACGTCCTGCTGGATGCTTTTTGGCGTGAAATCGATCCGACCGATGCGGGCGGCCAATTTGCCGACCGTGGTTCGCAGTACAAAACCGCTATTTTTTACATGAATGAACCGCAAAAAAAAGCAGCCGAAGCGTCCAAAGACCGGCTTGCTAAGTCAGGCCGGTTCGATACGCCCATCGTGACGCCGATTCTGCCCGCAGTGCCTTTTTATCCTGCCGAAGAACACCATCAGAATTATTCCAAAAAAAATCCCGGCCATTACAAAATGTACCGTTACGGCTCGGGCCGCGAGCCTTTTCTCAAGAGAGTCTGGGGAAACGAGTCGTAGGGGACGGCTGTAAACCGGTCTTTAAAATCCGGGCTATTCAGGGCGGATTATTCCCTGCGTTTTATACGCAGGAACCTTGCCTCGGCGAACACTGACATCGCCGTAGGCCATTGGAACCCGCCCCTGCAAACTGTTTGATTGAAATTTTTACGCGTGCGGGACGAGGCGTTGAAACGTCTCGGGATGGGGACTACGGAAGATCAGAGTTTCGCCGGTGATGGGATGATCCAAGGCGAGATGATAAGCATGCAGAGCCAGGCGGCGCAAGGGATCGGTTTTGGCACCGTATTTGGCATCACCGGCAATCGGATGGCCCATTTCAGACAGATGTACGCGGATCTGGTTTTTACGGCCGGTTTCTAACTCCACGTCAAGCAAGGCATAGCGTTCTTGCTCTTGCAGGACACGGTAATGGGTGACTGATAGCCGGGCCTCCGGATCTGAAGTCTGCGTACTGTAGACGCGTTTAAATTTATCTTCGACGAGATGGCTTTTAATCACGCCATGCTTGGGCCGCGGCAGGCCTTCGGTAATGGCATAGTATCTTTTTTCAACATCCCGCCAATTTCTCTGCAGCAAACGTTTGACGGTTTCTCCTTTTGCAAAAATCAAAACGCCCGAGGCGTCGCGGTCCAGGCGGTGGACGATAAAAATGCGGCCGCGGCCCGTGTGGCTTTGGGCGCGCTGATATTCGGTCAGCATGAAATAAAGCGTTTTTTCTTTTTCATGCTCGGTGCCCATGGTCAAAAGACCCGGCGGCTTATCGACGACAATGAGAGAGTCGTCCTCAAAGATAATTTTGAAATCAGGATGGCTTTTAAAATGCTCGGTTTTCGCGGCTTTCTTTCCCAGAATTTCAATGCGGTCGCCGATGCGCAGGCGATGGCTATGCAGCGTAATGACCTGGCCGTTCACGCGGACCGAGCCGTATTTAAGCAGCTGTTTGACGCTGGTTTTTTTCATGCCTGCGCAGCGGCTGAAAAGAAATTCAAGCAATGGCGCGGGTTCTTTGACGGAGAATTTTTGCATAGTTCCTTTTTTGTCATTGTCTCCAGCGCATGTTCGTTGGGACTATAAACGACTTGAAAGACGTCTCTTTGTCATTGCGCGCATAAAGTGTTAAGCGCCGTTTAAAGTGGCAAGCAAGGCTTGATTGGAAGGGTATTTTTGCAGCGCATCGACCAGGGTTTTAGCCGCCTGGACGGGCTCCATCCCGGCCAGCATATTCCGCAGCTTTCTGATGGGCTCGAGTTCTTCGGGAGCAAGCAGCCGTTCCTCTTTGCGCGTACCGCTTTTGGCAATGTCGATGGCCGGATATATCCTGCGTCCTGAAATTTCACGCGACAGGTAGATCTCCATATTGCCCGTGCCTTTGAACTCTTCGAAAATAATGTCGTCCATGCGGCTGCCGGT
>JAHFHF010000048.1:17893-24834 GCA_023247055.1 Candidatus Omnitrophota bacterium | reverse complement strand
CGGAGGCCTTGATCAAAGCCCACATGGACATGCACACGCGCTTTCCGGTTTGCGAAAAAGAGGATGATCCGCAGACCATCTGCGGCTATATCAATTTCAAAGACATTGTCCTCGCGCTCAAAATCAGCCCCTCCGATCCGTCTATTCAAGGAATCATGCGGCCCATCAAAACCATGGATGCCCGCACGCCGATTTCGCACGTGCTGGAATTCATGACCCACGAAAAAGTCCACATTGCCTTGATTTGCGACCGGCACCAGCGCATTACCGGCATGGTCACGACCGAAGATATTCTCGAAGAACTTGTGGGAGAAATCGAAGATGAATATGACCGCCTGCCGACCCACATGCACCCCTATGGCGCGGGCTGGATCATGGGCGGCGGCGTTCCCATGAATATTGTTTTTTTAAAAATGGGGTTGGAATGGCCCGTTCCGGCCGTCAAGGGAGGGCATATACCCACGCTGCAGGAATGGTGCGCGGAGAAATTAGGCCGGGCTCCCAGCGGCGGCGATATGATCGAAGAAAATTCTTTGCGGATGCTGGTGCGTAAACTGCGGCGCCGGAGAATTGCGGAATGCCTTGTCACAAAAACGGAAAAATCATGAAACGAAAAGTCCGATGGATGTTTCTTGGGCTTTTGCTCACGGCTTCGGCGGTTTACGGCCAAGCCGCGGATAGCGCGCCTAAAGAACGGCGGCCTCTTTATCAGTCTGAAACCGGTACCGGTAAAACGGGGTATGTGGATATCTCTGTTTTGCTGAATCAGCATCCGGCCATGGCTGCCGCGGTTGCAACGCTGCAGGACGAAGTGGAAAAGAAAAAACCAGAACGTATGGCTCTGATTACGGCCTTGCAGCAGTTCAAAAAAAATGGAAGCGGTCGCCTGGACATTGAGGCTCAATGGGAGAAAATCAAAACTTACGATGCGCAAACCCAGGCTGCCCTGGATGCGCGGCAAACTGAGATTTTTGCTTCGATTTTTGATTCCATTGATGCCGCAGTCAAGGCCTACGCTGTGAAAAATAATTATGCGGCTGTTTATGTAGAGCCGCACCCCGATGCCGGCGAACTTACCGCAGCAGTTCTCGAAGAGTTGAAAAAATGAATACCTGCGAGTGTTATACTTCCGCGGCTTTAACGACCGATGAAAAAGCCGTAAAAAAGGCAGAGGGGCTGCTGGCCTTTGTAAAATATGCCCTGGAGTCTTGGGATTGCCTCTACCGCTGCAAGGTCTGCGGCCAATACTGGGAAATAGCTTATCCGGGCGCGGGTGATGTGTGCTGTGTGGATTCCAGCCTGCAAAAAATGAGTAACGCGCAAGCTTCAGAAAAATACGGTGCTGAACACCCGGCAAAGTCCTAGGTTCTGTTGACATTTGACTGATTCTCCCTCTCCCCAGAGGGGAGAGGGTTGGGGTGAGGGGCAAGTTTTAAAGCGCGCCCCTCTCATCCTAACCTTCTCCCCCAAGGGAGAAGGAATGACTCTCAAATGTCACAGAACCTAACGGGCAACGTCCGGTTTAAAAATGAATTTTGGGAGGCGGTTCAATGAACTCCAAGAATGGGAAAATAATCAACACGTTTATTTTTTTTGCAGCGGTCTTTTTTCTGTGTTTCGGATTATTTTCCATTTTGAATTTGCGGCACGACCGAAGCCGGAGCGGCAAGGGCGATGAACATTGGTTTAAAGGAAATTTGCACGTCCATACGAATCGTGCGGACGGCGACTCTTCGCCTCAGGAAGTCATTAACTGGTATCTCGACCATGGCTATGACTTTCTGGCCATCACGGACCATGACTTGCGGTTTACGAAACAAGGCTTCAGACGCAAGTGGGCCCGCAGAATTCTTATTCTATCGGGCGAAGAAATCACGATCGGTGAGCGTGCGGAACAATCGATTCACATGGGCGCCGTGCATACTCAATACGCCGTCCCGGCTGATCTTGGCAAGCCGGATAAAAAACGTCTCGAATATTTCAGACAGCAGCTTCTTGCCCAAGGCAGCGCGCCTGCGGCTTTGGAAGCTTCCGTGAGGGGATTTAAGATTTTATCCCAATTGAAAGCGCTCATTCCGGAAATCGAAGGTCAGGGCGCCATTGCCATTCTTAATCATCCCGCCATGTCCCTCGGATTCCCCCTGTTTATGCAGCTTGAAGAGCTTCCGCCTTTTATAGAATTGTGGAATCCGCATGAGTCAAAACTTTATGCCAACGGGCAGCAGCCGCCTGACACCGAAATCATGTGGGACGCGGCGCTTAGCACGGGCAAAAAGATTTATGCGGTCACGGGCGATGATGCGCATCATTTTAAGAAAACCAAAAATTCCCCGCCCGGCGGCGTCTGGTTGTGGATTAAAGCGCATAAGCTGTCGCCTGAGGCCTTGATCGCGGCCTTAAAGCGGGGCGATTCTTATGTCAGTACCGGAATCGTGCTGAAACGTGTGGAGTGGGAAAAATCACAGAAGCAAATCGTCGTCGAAGTCGATGCCAAACCGGGCCGCAGTTATAGTATCCGGTTTATTGGAAAAGAAGGGGCCGTTTTGCAGCAAACCGATGCCAGTCAAGCCGTCTATCCCGTCAAGGGCGATGAACTCTATGTGCGTGTCAAAGTCATCGACAACACCGGACTGAAAGCCTGCGCCCAGCCCTTTTTTATTTCGAGGGAGGCTGGGTCTGCACCAGCACAATGATCCAGGGGAAGGGACAAGCCACGTGAAGAATACTTCCGAAGGGTTCCACAAGCCGGCGGAAAGATTTTGGGTTCCAATGCTGGATGTGTTCGGGGTCGTTGCCCCACTGCTTTAAATTTTTACCCCGCAAAAAATTGGCCGCTTGAAAAAAAGGTTCGTGCGGCACGCTTAAAATCGCATAGCGGCTGATACGGCAGATTTCCGCCAAAGCCTTTTGGGGCTGCTCCAGGTGTTCTAAAACTTCAAGCAGCATGCTGCAGCTAAACTGCTTGTCCGCAAAAGGCAGCCGGTAAGCATTGGCCCTGACAAAGCGGGCACCTGGAACCTGAGAAGCGGCATACTGCACCGCAGATTCGTCTAGTTCCGCGCCATAGATCCGCCGTCCGTCCAGCAGTCCCTGATCCCATAGATTTTTGAGCATAAAACCTTCACCGCAGCCGACTTCACAAAGATCCCCCGGAATATTTTTGACCAGGCCGGAAATGACTTTCTTAAAACGGCGGAGTAGAAATTGCTGCAAGGGATTGCGGCTGGTGTGCTTTTGGAAATTCCCCCGGGGATGCGTCTCAGACATCGCTGTTTTTTTTGAGGGGAATGATCTCGTGCCGCTTGAAGGAATAGATCATCATTTCTGAAAGCAGTCCGAAGAAAATAAACTGAACGCCCAGCATTAAAAACACAACGCCGACGGCCAGATAGGGGTATCGCGGAGCGACAGTGTGGCCCAGCAGTTTTAAGACAAACAGGTGCGAGCAGATCGCCGTTCCTGAAAGGGTCATGAGAAGCCCCACGGCGCTGAAAAGATGCGACGGTTTTCTCTCGAAGCGCATTAAAAAAAGAACGGTGATCAAGTCCACAATCCCGGCATGAAAACGCCGGATGCCGAACTTGGATTGCCCGAATTTGCGCGGCCGGTGGTGGACGGGTTTTTCGATGACGCGAAAGCCTTTCCAGGCGGCCAGCGCGGGAATAAACCGGTGCAATTCGCCGTACATGGGAATTTCTTCAGCCACTTCACGGCGCAAGAGTTTAATGCCGCAGTTAAA
The DNA here is from genome assembly GCA_023247055.1 of Candidatus Omnitrophota bacterium. Lineage (GTDB taxonomy): Bacteria > Omnitrophota > Omnitrophia > Omnitrophales > Aquincolibacteriaceae > JAHFHB01. The sequence goes on along the minus strand of JAHFHF010000048.1, from coordinate 21,095 downwards.
ATCATGCACGCGGACGCCGGTCAGCCAGGACACGCCCCAGTTGAACAAGCGCGAAGAGATTATTTTCGAAAACGGATCGCGGCGCGTTTTTTTCCAGCCGCAGACGATATCGGCGTCTTGATTTTTTAAAGCCAGCAGCAGGCGCGGAAATTCTAGAGGGTCGTCCTGCAGATCGCCGTCGAGCGTGAGAAGGTACTGTCCTTTAGAACGCTGAAAAGCCTGTGCGAGGGCTGCCGATTTCCCGAAGTTTTTTCTGAAAACATCAATGTGAATGCGCGCGTCTTCTTTTTGCAAAGCTTTTAATTCGGCGGTGGTTCCATCCGTGCTTCCGTCATCCACGAAAAGAATTTCATAATTCACGTTTTCATTTTTTAGAGCGGCGGAGATCTCTTGATAGAGAAGGCGGATATTGTCTTTTTCATTGCAGACGGGGATGACGACGGAAAGCGCTATGAGTTCAGACATAAATGCCCTTTATCTAAAATATCCGTGAAAAATCCGGATTGAGTGACCTTTTCAAATATCGTCTATTTTACTAAGAAAGTTAGTGTAAAAATTAAAAGGCTGGAATAGAATTCAGCCGATACATGAGAAGTCATTTTGTGCCCTGCCAACCTTGTCTATCAACAACTGCGAGAGAAAAATCGTGATCCGGCCGGTTATTTTGATGTTCATCCTCATGACTGCCAGCCTGAAAAGCTATGCGGCCGAACCCGGCCAGGGGCCGCAGCTGCAGGCTTACTTTCAAGCCGGCTTACAGAGCCTGAAAAATAATGACATGAATGGGGCCGTGAATGCGGTCATGAAAATCAAACAAATCGATGCCAATGACATCCGGGGATATTTTCTGGCCATTCAGGTGCTTTGGAAAATGCAAAAATTGCCGGATTTAATTTGGGAAATTGAACGGGCTGAAAAAAGCGGCATCCATAATCCCGATCTGTATAAACAAAAGATTCTCGCGCTTTTTTTGGTGGATGGCTTTATGGCCACCTATGACGCCCTCGACGGTTTAGAAAAGACGCTCCGGGACGAACAGGAGCAAAAGCTATGAGCGGCGCGGTTCAATCGCTGCAGGGAGTGCCGCGCCGGAATTGGGCGGTTATCTTTTTTGCTTTTATTTTATTCACGGTCGCCTTTCTCGGCCTTTATCAGCGGCATGCATCGATTTCCGGTTCCTGGAAATTTCTGATCAACGACCGTGACGATTATCAGTTTTGGTCGATCACCAAAGGCACCACGCACACGCCGACCGATGACGGCAATCCTTATTATTTTGAAGAAAAGGGCCGGACCAATACGCTTCCTTACACCTCGCCGCAGATCATCGGGACGCTGGCAAAAATATTCGGCATTCCCGTGCTTTCCTTTTTTCCCGTATGGCACATCGGCCTTCCGTTCATCTCGTGGCTGGTGATGACGCTGGCGCTCTGCCGGTTTTGGAAATATTCCTTCATGAAAAGCGCAGTCATCACCTTGGCGGTGATGGCGGTGCTGCTGAATCTGCGCAGCACGGCCCAAGGCAGTTTTTATCGCTATTCACGGCCCGGAGACGCGCTTTGTTTCCTTTTTTTCTGGCTGTCTTACGTTTTTAATCCGGTGAAATCGCGGCTGCTTCAAGCGGGTACGCTGGTGTCGGTATTTATCACGACGGCCATGAATCCCATGATCGCTTTGATGGGCTGCCTGGCAACGACCCAAGAACTCCTGTGGCAGAAATGGGTTTCTAAAAATGAAGAAAAAGCGCGTCTTTTGATGCTTGTTTTTGCCGCAGCTTTTGTGTCAGGGCTTCTTTATACCGGGTATGTCGCGCTGCATTTCTCGAAAAACCCCTGGTGGTTCACCATGTTTGCCAATGAGAAAAAATTCGTTGGTCAAATGGCCGATACGATGCGGCGGCAGTATGTGCGTCCGGAATGGCCGTCGATTGTTTGGTTCTGCGCGCTTTGCGCCGCGCTGGGCTGGAGCCGCTTTAAACAAAAATGCTGGACGGCCTTTGACAGGCTTATCTTTCTTGTATTTTTCATGCGGTTATTTTTTTCAAATCTCCAGCTGCTGTTTTCCGCTAATTTTCAGATGGCGCAGCACGTCTATTATTTCATCCCGATCGAGTTTTTCTGCCTGTTGGCCTGGCTCAACGAGAAGATGCCGGCCGTGGCGCGCAGCCCGTTTTTCTTAAAGACCGAAAAATTTTTATTTCCCGCCGTGGGCTTTGCCGCTTTTGCCGTCTTGTTTACACCCGTTTCGTTTTTTATTTGGAATCTGAACTTTTTGGACCCTTCAAACTATAGGGTCATTGATGAAGCGGTGCTCTATTTTTCAATGACGCCGATGATCGTTTTTATTCTTGCGGCTTGCTGTCGGTTTGAATCCATCAAACGGGAACTGCTCAACCGCAAAACGCTGGCCTGCTTTATTGCCGGGGCCTTGATTTCCGGCTATTGGGCTTATCCGATTCCCAACCGGCCTTACCTTCAGAATTTTCCGTTTGCAAGAGCCTATGCCTGGCTGAATGAAAATGCCCAGAAGGACGAAGTCGTTTTATCCGCGCCGCACAACCGGACTTTTACAGACTATCTGATCCTTTATACGGATTTAAAGACGTTCATCAGTCCCTATGGCGAATATATGTCGAAACGCAAACAAAATCCCAATAACATTTTCCGGTTTACGCTTTATACGAATTTACTCTACGGTTCTTTGGATAAAGTGCAATTTCAAGATTTGAAAACGAAAGAAGAGAAATTGTCCCATTTAAAACTCAATTATGTTTTATTGGAACGCGACACGCCTTTTGCAGAAAACGTTCAGCGCGAATTGTCCGGCTATGTCAAGCAGGTCTACGGAGATCAAAGATGCCTGCTCTACAAAATTGTTCTACCGCCGCAGAGTTTAAAGTCCTGATTTTTCCACAGCGGCCCAGAGTCCACCCATGACCGTCATTGAACATTTCCAATGGCCCGGCGGTATGACTTTGCAGATTGAGTCTGCCGCTTGGCCCCATGCGCTCGAACGCGAGATCGGTTCTTTTCGGATTTTGCCGCAGCCTAACCATGCCGCGGATGCGCAAATTGTTTATTGCCGCAGTCCTAAGGAAATACCCGCTGGAAACGCCGTTCATCAGGGGACTTACAAGGGCATTGCCTGGAAAATAGCGCAGGTCCAAAGCGTAAACGGAAAACCCCGTTATTATTTTTATGCG
>JAHFHF010000048.1:0-17883 GCA_023247055.1 Candidatus Omnitrophota bacterium | reverse complement strand
GTTTCTGTTTGTCAGGACCTGCCTGATTCCCATCCTCAAAAAAGAAGCGGTTGAAAATGGCGGATTTTTAATCATTGGTTCGGCTTTTGCGTATGATTCAAAAACGGTCGTTCTTTTCGGCAAACCCGGCAGCGGTAAGACCCGCTTTCTACTCGACGCGCTCAAGGCCGGCGCCGCGTTTTTAGGCGATTCAGAACTTCGGCTTACCCATGACAGGCGGGTGCTGCCTGTCTTTCCATATTTGGAAGCGCGGCTAAAAACAGTCTATGGCACCGCGCATTGGCAGCGGCTTAGCTTTAGGGATAAAGCCTACCTGTGGTTTTGCCACATTCTTTCCGGGGTCAGCGGGGGTAAAATAGCATTTAATCTTCTTTTGAATGCCGTCGATGTAAAGAATAGCGCCCAGACCCAGGCTGGCAGGCTTATTTTCGTTTGTTTGGTCAGCGGTATGCAAAATGCTCAGACTCTTCAAACTGAAGAGTTTCTTGCGGCCGTTGAAAGTTATGAAACCGGTTATCAAAAACTTTTTGGCGCTGAAATTTACACTCCGCAGCTGCGCGTCCGCGGATTACAGCAATTAAGCGGCCTTTTGTCGTCCGCGCAACTCTATAAAATTTCGGGTCCAGCGGCTTTGCAGGATTTTTTAAAACAGGAAAACCAAAAAATATGATTTCAAGCGAGAACTACCGCGCCAAAGAGCATTACCGCAGCGCTGGTGTGGCCGAGAGTTATGATGACGAACGGTTTTCGACCTGGTACGGCCGGCTGGCCCATCGCATCGAGTCTGCCGCTTTGGCGCAAGCCGCCAGAAAATATTTTTCAGGCTCAGGCCGCGTGCTGGATATTCCGTGCGGCACAGGCCGGCTTTTTCCGGTGCTTCTAGAAGCCGGTTTGAAGGTGACTGGGGGCGACATTTCGGATGCGATGCTGGCGGTGGCCGTCAAAAAATTCAGCGGAAATCCGGACGTCCAATTTCAGAAAATCGATGCGGAAAAAATGGCGTTTCCAGACAATACCTTTGACTATGTCACGAGTTACCGGCTGATGTGCCACCTGCCGCCCGCTGTGCGCAGCCGTGTTTTGGACGAAATGGTGCGCGTCTGCCGGAAAATAGCGGTTGTGAATTACCATGTGGCTGTGCCGACCCCGCTTTATTTTTTTAACCGGGTTTTCCGGCCGCATACCGCCATTACGCACCCTTTAAAGGCCGCCGACTTGAAGCGCGAACTGGCCGCTCGTTCCGATATTGAAGTGCTCGACATGCGTCCTCTGAGCTGGTTTGAACAAAGTTCCCTGCTTGTCGTGATTAAAAAAAGAAACGGCTAGGAAATGCGTTACCGGATGCTCCCGCTGGCCGCGGCGTTCATTGCAACGGCGGCCGCCGCCCTTTTCTTCAGAACCTACCCTTTAAACAGCCATCTTTTTATTTCAGAAAAAACCATACAGCGCCAAGCGGAAAAACTGACCCGGCTGCAAATGAGCCGCCAGCTTGAAGCGCGCCTGCCTGCCGGTGTGCCGGCGCGAAAATTGGCCGAACAAAAATTAAATGAGTTGATCGCGCAGGACCGCGCTTCTTTTGACCGGATTGTCGCCGGAACAGCGGAACAAATCAAAAAAAAACGCAAAGAAATTTTTTCTTACAAATATCTTTCCGAAGCAGACCCTTATTATTATCTCAACTTGACACAAAATGTTGCAGCAACAGGCCGCTTGGGCACGCGCATTCCGGGGGGGCGTTTTTTTAACCCCTTGCGCCACGCGCCGTTTGGCAATCCGGATGTGATTAATCTGCATCCCTATGTGGGCGCGGCTGTTTATGATGCGGCGAAAGCCTTTCGTCCGGGCCTGTCCCTCATGCAGGCCGTCGGCCTGACACCGCTTTTTTTAATCGTGCTCTCGGCCGCAGCTTATTTTGCGCTTTGGCCATTTCTAGGCGTCCGGTTATTTCCATTCTGGCTGGCGGCGCAAGCTTTTTTCTTATCGCCGGTCGTGATTCAACGTTCGACGCTGGGCTGGTACGACACGGACGCTTACAATCTGATTTTCCCGCTGCTCATTTTCGCGACACTGCTGGCTGTTTTAAGCCGGCCGCGTCAGGCCGTGCGGCTGGGCCTTGTCGGCGGATTTTTGACCGGTTTTTATCCGCTTTTTTGGCAGGGGTGGCCTTTCATTTTTGCCTTGGTGGCTTTTGCCGGTTTTGCCGCCGGCTTAGCGCGTTTCGTGATTTACCGGACAGGGGCAGAGCGTACGGCCTTTTTGACGTATGCGCTGGTGTATACGGGCGCATCGTTATTTTTTGCCGTTTGGTTCATTACGCCTCTCGGATTTTGGGACACAGTACTCAACGGTTTTCTTTACTCATCGCGGGTTCAGGGCGGTTCCTCCGAATTGTGGCCCAACCTGCTGGTCCTGGTCGGAGAAACAGGGCAGGCCACGTTTAAGAAATGGGTGTACTTGACCTCGCATTACGGGGTTGTGCTTTTTGCATTGCTTGGACTTATTCTGCCGCCGCTTCAGCGCCGTGCGAGTCTGGCCTGGACGCTGGTGACGCTGATGGCGCTGCCGCTTTTGATTTTTTCTTTTGCGGCCGAACGCTTTTCCATTCTTGCGGTTTTCCCGTTGACGCTGCTGGCCGCTTACGGTTTGGATGGAATGCTGACTTATGCCGAATCGGCCGGCCGCGCGTTGAATTCTAAAATGCAGGGAGCGGGAACGGCTTTGCGCGGCGCGGCCTTTGCCCTTCTAACGCTTGCGATCGTGCCGCGAACGCTCATGGGTGCGCATGTTTCCGGTTTTCAATCGCATTTCATCATGAATGACGTCTGGTATGAAGTGCTGGATGGGTTGGGAAAAAGCGCGCCTAAAAATGCGATTGTCCACAGCTGGTGGCCGCCGGGCTATTTTGTGAATGCGATCAGCGGCCTGCGCACGGTTGTCGACGGAGGCTCCCATCATTTTCATGAGAATTTCTGGATGGCCAAGGCTTTTATGTCAACGCGGGAAAAAGAAGCCCGCGGCCTTTTCCGCATGCTTGCTGCGGGGGGCAACGGAGCCATGGAGTTTCTCGATCAACACGGCATCCGTGGGGACCAGGCCGTGGAATTGCTTTTAAAAATTGCGGTTTTAGACCGCCCGCAGGCTGCCGGGATTTTACCGGGGGCGTGGACTTTGAAAGACAAAAAGGACCTGCTCGACCTGACCCACGGCGGTCAGGACGGTCCGGCACCCTCGTATGTTCTGATTTACGAAGATATGGTCAAACAAAACCTGGCCCTGCAGGTGATCGACCACTGGAGCTTTGAGCGCGCGCGCAAAATATTTTTGGAAGCCCCCAAACCTTCGGGGTTGCGCGCCCTTTGGGCCGCGCACGGCGCCGGCGAGTATACGAAAAAAATGCTCCAGGTCACAGGCCAAGGGCTTCCTTACGAAGAACCCGCTCCGGCCGTGGCACGGCAAGACGGGAAAGTTATTTTTAAAAACGGCGTGAGTTTCGACCCTGCGTCCGGCCGGGCCGTGCTTCAGACGCCCAATGGCCAAGTCCCGGTGCGGTCTGTTTATAAAAAAGACGGCAAGTGGGCGGCCGCAGTACCGCCTCTTGAAAATTCGGCGATTGCCGCTTTGATTCTGCCGGAAGGCGGGAATCTTTTCTGCGTTGCTGCTCACAGGGACTTGGTGCCGTCGCTGCTTTTCAAACTGGCCTATTTAGACGGTTATGGGCTTTCTTCTTTCGAGCCCGTCCTTCGCCGTGGTTCGATTCAGAACAGCGATTATGTGGCGGTCTATAAAATCAAATGGGATTAGATTAACAGGGCGCATTTTATATTTTCTTTAGAACTCCTTCTCCCTGGGGGGGGGAGAAGGCCAGGATGAGGGGGGTGATCTTTCCCTCACCCTAACCTCCGTGCGGAGACAGAGACAATCATGCACAACTCTGTTGGAGTTGTGTCATTCATGCCCTCTCCCCAGAGGGAAAGGGAAAAGTACGCGATATGCAAAACTCAAAGGGTGAAGTCTTAGTCGTTGTTCCAAACTACAACGGCCTCAAACATATTGAGGCCTGCCTGAATTCCGTTCTGGCGCAGACTTATCAGCCGCTTGAAATCGTCGTTGTCGACAATGCCTCGACGGATGGTTCAGACCGGTTGATCCAGAAATTATTTCCGCAGGTCCATTTCATCCAAAACGGCGTCAATGCCGGCTGGGGCCTAGCCTGCAATGCGGGCATGCGCGCGGCAGACAGCGAATACATTGTCCTGCTCAATAACGATGCCTATATGGAAAAAAATTGCATCGAAGAGTTGGTCAAAGCCATTGAACTTAATCCGCGCTATGGCTCAGCAGCCAGCCGCATTTTGCTTTGGGATGAGCCGCAGAAAACCGAAGTTTGCGGCCTGGTCATTTATCCGGACGGCTCTTCCTGCGGCCGCGGGCGTCTAGGGCCGGCGGACCGCTACATGCAAACCGAAGAAGTTTTCTGCGCCAATGATTGCTGCAACCTTTACCGCCGCAGTATGATTGATGAAATTGGTGATTATGATCCGGATTTTTTTATCTACTGCGATGAAACCGACATGGGTTGGCGCCATCAGATGGCCGGCTGGAAATGTATTTATACGCCGCAGGCCGTGGCCTATCACGCCCATTCGCAGTCGGCCGGCAGCTATTCGGCTTTCAAGGCTTATCACGTGGAACGCAACCGCATTTACATCTGTTTAAAATACTTTCCCATGCCGATGCTTATGATGAGTTTTTTTTACGCGGCCTGGCGTTATTTTTCGATGTGGCGCCTGGCCGCCTTTGAAAAAAAAGGCGCCTTGGCCCATTATCAAAAGCACAGTTCGCTGGGTTCCGGCCTCAGTATTCTTTTTCGCGCGCACTGGGACGCTTTCTGCAAAGCGCCGGTCATGTGGCAGCGCCGCAAAGAGATTTTTAAAAAACGCAAAATTCCGAATGCGGATATCAAGGGACTTTTTAAGCGTTTTGGCATCACCACAAAGCAAATGGCAGGCTACGAGTAATTCTGCGGGTTTTCCCCCCTCTTAATCTCCCCCCGGAGAGCACGGGGGGAGAAATAAAAGAGGGTCTACTATTTCCTCCCCCGTGTTTTTCGGGGGAGGATTAAGGTGGGGGAAAAGAATAAACTCGCACATGTCGTTAACTCTTAGATTGCTTCGGCCTTAGTTAAATGCTGCCTCGCAATGACAAACGGAAAATAAAGTGAGGTGATCGATGATCCAGATATTTTCTAATTCGTTGGGTGACGACGAAGCGGCAGCGGTTAAACGTGTGCTTGAATCAAAATGGCTCGGACGCGGCAAAGAATGTGAAAACTTCGAAAAAGAATTGAGCACGTATTTCAATACGCCTGAGACTTTGCTCTTTAACTGCTGCACCTCGGCCATTTATGCGCTGCTCAAAGCCTATGGTATCGGACCCGGCCATGAAGTCATTATTTCCACCGTCAACTTTGTGGCCGTGGCCAGTGCGGTTCTCGAAGTCGGGGCTAAACCCGTCTTTGCGGACGTTGACCCGGATTATTTCAATATCCTGCCTTCTGAGATTGAACGCCTCAAAACCAAGAAAACCCGTGCGCTTTTTATTCTGCATTATGGCGGACACCCCGCGCCGTTTAATGAAATCAAGGCCGCTGCGGAAAAAGATGTTTTAATTTTTGAAGACAGTGCCAATTCCGTGGCCTCGAAATACAAAGGCGTGCATTGCGGCGCGCTGGGGGATGGCGGTGCGTTTAGTTTTGATGCTATGAAAATTTTGGTCATGGGGGATGGCGGCGCGTTGATTGTAAAAGATCCCGCAGTGCGTGCCAAGGCTAAGGCCTTGCGCTATCTGGGTTATGGCGAAGGCACCACCTCCGGCAGTGAAGCTTCCAAAACCGGCAAGCTGCGTTGGTGGGAGTATGATCTCGAGTGTTTGTCAGGCCGGTTTATCTCCAATGACATCCAGGCTTCGATGGGCCGGATTCAGCTGCAGAAATTGCCCGGCTTTATTGCCCGGCGCAAACAAATTTGGGATTTCTATCAAAAGAATCTGAAAAACATTCCGGGCCTTGGTCTGCCGCCTGAACCGCTGCCGGACACGGCCAGTTCTTACTATCTTTACTGGGTCAAAGCCCCGGGCCGGCGCAACGAACTCGCCGCTTTTTTGAAAGAAAAGGGGATTTATACCACCTTCCGTTATTTCCCGCTGCATTTGGTCAAGTTTTACGGCGACAAATCACACTTAAAAAATGCGGAAGGCATGAATGAAAACACCCTCAATATTCCCGTACACCAGAATTTGAGTGACGGCGATACGCAGTTGATCGTGGATGCTATCCGGCAATTTTTTAACACTTGAGGCTGTTCTTTTCCCCCACCCTCTTAATCTCCCCCCGAAGAGCACGGGGGGAGAAAAAAGAAATCAATTTTTATTTTTCTCCTTGTGTTTTTTGGGAAATATTGATTCTGTTTCCTCCCCCGTGCTCTCCGGGGGAGGATTAAGGTGGGGGAAGCAGCATAAACCTGCACACGGCGTTACGGAGTAATGTCGAAATCAGGGACAGGTCCAGTGTAACTATTTTATAAACAAAGACTTAGGTGGACCTGTCCCTGATAGGGATACGCATTTTATGGACGCTTGGAATAAAACAGCACAAGATTTTTATGATTCGTGGGCGCCGCGCAAAAAAGACTCCGCCGTTTTTGTGCAGGCCTATGGCAAACTCTTGCACCGTTTCCCTTCCACCTTCCACCTTCTACCCTCCACCTTGCGCATTCTGGACCTCGGCTGCGGCACAGGCGAACTGGCCCGAGCCCTGGCAGGGCAGGGTTTTCAAGTGACCGGCATCGATATTTCCGAAGCATCGCTCGCCGTGGCGCGCGAACAAAACCCAGGTGTCAGTTTTCAAAACGCAGACATGACGGCACTGCCGTTTCCAAATAGTCATTTTGATGCGGTCATTGCCATGACCAGTCTGGAATTCTGCCGGGACAAAATCACAGCGCTCCGAGAAATCAAGCGGGTGCTAAAACCAGGCGGTTATCTTTATGCAGAGGTGCGTAACGGCAGCTTTATCCTGAACCGTATGCCCCCCGCATTCACGGCGCTTTTGACCCGCATAAAACTCCTCCAGCCTTATCCGGCTGAAAACTTTCGCGATTTAAGCCATGCCGAATGGCAGGCACTTTTGCGTGAAGCAGGCTTTACGCTTGAATGTGAGTTTCCTTCGCTGCGTCCTTGGGCTTATGGAGGTTTTTTGACACGCCTTAAAAACCTTCTGATCGAAACCGTCAAACAGTTCCTGCCGCCTCGCAGCCACTACATGATGGCCTTTCTTTGCCGCCGCTGATTTTACAGCCTTCTTATGCACAATCCTCTAACCACTTTCCTTCGCCTTCATTGATGCGCACATTAAATTAGTCGCGTTATCCGGGTGCGGCGGGCACGCTTTTCGTCGCCTTGTAGACTCTCTTGACTCTGTCACGAAAATAGACTATTTTACGTGACATAAAAGAGGGGAGTGATGGATCAAAATATTGCAAATAAAATACTCGCAAGGATACGTGGAACAGGAAGGGGCTCCGTATTCGCCACAAAAGACTTCCTGGACATCGCTTCCCATGAAACCGCACGGCAATCGCTTGGGCGCCTTGCAGAGGCGAGAGTAATTCGGCGGCTTATACGCGGAGTCTATGACTACCCGGCCTTCAGCGCTTTGCTCAAAGCTCCGGCAAGTCCGGATCCGGATGCCATTGCACGAGCTATTGCGCGTTCTCACGGATGGACAATTCTTCCGGCGAGCGAAACGGCGTTAAATCTCCTCGGCCTTTCCGCGCAGGTGCCGGCCAACTGGCGGTATTTCAGCGACGGACCTTCGAAGAAATATCAGTGGGAAGGCGGGAAAATAGCATTTGTGCGCCGCGCCAATAAGGAAACCACCATTCTGTCACCGAAAACAGCCCTGTTGGTGCAGGCTCTGAAAGGACTTGGAGAAAATGGAATCAACGATGGAGTGATCAAAACGCTCCGGTTAAAATTCGACAATAAGGAACGATCCCGGGCGGTACGCGAAGCGCGCTATGTCACTTCATGGGTATATGAGATCATCAAACGCCTGCCTGCAAAAAAAGGGGCGCGCCATGCGTGACATTGCCCGGCGTTCGGTGAAAGACCGCAATGAACTTTTCAGAGCAGCTTCACAGGTGATGCGTGTCCATGAGGCAATCGTGGAGAAGGATTTCTGGGTCTGTTGGATTCTCGATTATCTGTTTCATGACAGTCCATGGAAAGACCGTCTGGCTTTCAAAGGCGGGACAAGCCTTTCCAAAGCATTTGGAGCGATTGAACGATTTTCCGAGGATATCGATCTGATTCTGGATTGGCGGCTTCTGGGTTATTCTGAAGCGGAACCATGGAAAGAGCGCAGCGCGACAAAGCAGGATGCCTTCAGCAAAGAGGCTAATCGCAAGGCATCCAAGTTTTTAGCGAAGGATTTTGTCTTCGCCTTGCAGCATGATCTGACAACCCGAGCGGGTTCTTCTATCAATGTCGAGGCAGCGGGGCAGGATGTGTTGGTTCGATATCCAAAAGCTTTTGCTTTGGAAGCCATACTGCCGCAGGTCAGGTTGGAGTTCGGGCCTCTGGCGGCATGGACGCCCAATGAAGGAAAGTCCATTCGTCCCTACGCAGCGCAGCATTTCCAACATCTTTTCAAACAGCCAAACACCATGGTTCGGACGATTTCCGCGGAGAGAACATTCTGGGAAAAAGCGACGATCCTTCATCAGGAAGCCAATCGTGGATTGGACAAACCCCTGCCGCCCCGTTATTCACGGCATTACTATGATTTGTACAGGTTAAGCCTCTTGCCCGTTGCTGCTTTGGCGCTTTCCAAGTTGAACCTGTTGGAAGAAGTCGCGCGATTCAAGATGCGATTCTACCGTTGTCCGTGGGCAATGTATGAACAGGCGAAACCGGGGAGTCTGCGCTTGCTTCCGCCGGCGCGTCATCTGCCCCGTCTGCAAAAGGATTTTCGGAATATGCAGGCAATGCTTTTCGGCTCGATTCCCAGCTTCGACGAGGTGATGTCTGGACTCGCCTCCCTGGAAAAGAAAATTAATGCGGTATAAGAGATCTTTTTCCCCTCCTGAATCCTCTCCGTGTATTTTCCTCCAAACCCCTAAACGCTTTCCGGCGTAATACTTTCAAGGGACATCTTAGCTTATTGATTTTTGTAACTCTTTTCCACATAAGGAGTTATTGTTTTTATCAAAAAGATCAATTTTGTATAGAGTTATTTGTTTTTAATCAAAAAAGATTGTTAGAGAGGCTTTCTTTTCCTAAAAAGAATGTTACCTTTTCTATAGAGCCTGACAATGCCATCAAACACTGGATCGCGTGGGGCACGCCGATTCAGTCAACTGAGGATAACTATGCGATCTAACCGTGCCGTTCGTTTTGGATTAAAATCGTGTGCCTGGTTTACGGTCTTATCCTTTACCCTGTCGAGTTTTCTTTTCCCATCTTCCCTGCATGCGGCTCCGCAGGTCTCGTTGGAGTTGCCGGCTTACGCAAATATTACTTCCCTGAAAATTCCTGAATCCTTGGCCAAGGTGGAGACGTTTTTTACGGGCAACCAACAAGACGACACACGTTCCGTCATTGTCATTCAAGATGCCCACTCCATTCCGGACGCCCAGCGCAGTATCCGCAAAACGATTTTATTTTTAGAGAAAGAATATGGGGCCAAGCTGATTGGGGTCGAAGGGGCCTCAGGCGATCTGGATACGCGAATCTTTCAGAGCTATCCCGATCAGGAAGGCCTGCAAAAAGTTTTCAGCGGTTATATGGACAAAGGCGAGATGACCGGCTCTGTGGCCGCGGCGATTTTTGGCCTGAAAGCAAAAATGGCATCCCGCGGCGTTGAATTTTTCGGCATTGAAGACTGGCCGGTCTATGAAGAAGGCCTGGCGCTTTATTTGGCGGCGATGGGGGAGGAGGAAGGAATTTTAAAAGAGGTGGAAGGTGGAAGGTGGAAGGTGGAAGGAGATAAAAAAAAGATTTATTCTAAAGAACTTCTGATGGTCGATCAGGCGCAGATGGGTTTTGAAGAGAATGAGAAGGATTTGCTGGCTTACCTTAAAACACTTGCGGGTATTCAAGCGCCGGAAACCGGGTCTGAAATTGCCCTGCTTTTGGCGGAGGCGGATAAAGAACAGACGGGCGATGTCCTGCTTGAGGCCGAAGTCAAACGGTTGGCGGCTAAACTTAAATTGAGACTTGGCAGACTGTCGCCGCAGGGCCAAAGAACTTTTAGTGAGAAAAACCAGGCTTTCCAAACCTCCCAGATCAACGCCGGACAGTTTGCGCTGGTATTAAAGGAACTTGCGGCCAACGAAGGCCTCAAACTCCCCATGTCGCAAACCATGGCGCATCAGGCCTGGAATCAGCGGCGCATGCGGGACCTTGAAGGCACAAAACTATTTAAGGACATCGAAACCTATACCCAGTCCGTCAAAGAATCTCTTTTTCAAAATCGAGAGCAGCGCGAGTTGGATCGCCGGACCCATGAACTACTGCTCCTGAAAAAATTCGCCAAACTCGAATTGTCACGGGAAGACTGGCGCGAGATAAAAAGCGAGATTGCTTCGTCGTCCGCTGAAAAGCACAGCGGACTCCTCGCAATGACAAATCAAAATAGTGAGAAGGACGCAGCCGGCATTGAAACAGCATCCCCTTTGTCATTGCGAGCCCGTCAAGGTTTGAGGGGCGAAGCAATCTCAGACCTTGAGCCTCTTTTTAAATACCACACCGCCTTCTACCAAAACGCCGAAGCGCGTGACGCCGCCTTCATCCGCAATCTCGAAAAACGCCTCAAACCCGGCCAAACCGCCGTCATGGTCGCCGGCGGTTTTCACGCCCAGGGCCTGGCCGCCCATCTGCGCGAAAAAAATATTCGCCACGCCTTAGTCATGCCGGCCATTGCCCAGCTTCCCGAGCAGTCCGCTTATCGTGAACACATGAAAGGCAATGTCGACTGGAAAAATTATTTCGAAGTCAAAGACGGCAAAATCAATCTTTACGACGCTTTTGTCCGCTACACCCGTGATCAGTTGCTTGGAGCCAGTCGTGAGTCGTCAGTCTTGAGTCTTGAGGAAAAACAGAAAAACTCAAGACTCATCCCTCAAGACCCACGACTACTCAAAACCTGGCGCGACCAAATCATCCGCAACCTCGCCGACGAAGGCAAACTCGAAAAAGCCGGTGAATATACCCGCTTCATCGACGAAACGGTTTCTGCCGGAAAGCGCAAAGAATTAGATGAGCGTCTCAAAAACGTCGAGCGTTTCATCAAAGGCCTCAAAAAACTCGACCGCGAAGGCCAATTCACCGCCCCCAACATCGCCAGACTCCTTCAGCCCGCTACCATTGCAACGGCCGGGGACGGAACAGCCGTCTTCGCAAAAAATCTTTTATCTGCGCAAATCTCTCTGGGTAAAAAATCCATCTCGACTCTATCCGTAGGTGCAAAGTTTGCCGTCGCCGCCTCTGAAGTGCGCACAGTGAAAACAAAAACCAACGAATTCAAACTGAGGGGTGCTCCGTCAGAATATGTTGGCCAGGCCCGCTCCGAATTGCGGATGGCACTAAAACTAGAAAAACCGCTGTCAGACTTGCGCGATGTTGTGGATCGTGAATATAGTGGACTATCATTGCCAGATGCAAGGGAATTTAGAAAATCTGGTTTATTTATCATTTTGACAGAAAAAGATCCGATAGACATCGCCGCCGCCCTTGTCGCTTACCATGACACCTATTTAAGTGAGCTGTCACACAACCATCCTGATGAGGGCATCCAGAACGAGGTCATACCTGCTTTTGAGAAATTCGTGGGCGGGTTTAAATTTGACGAGGAGTCACGTCTTATAGAACTGTTGACGGGGGTTCAGCAGAATATCATTGTGAATATTTCAACACTGAAACATCTTTTGGGCGACGAATTTTATCTTGAGACCGAAGGAAAAATAAAAAAACTTGGCGCGAGCGAACAAGAGCGAGCCGGCGAGATTTATAAACATTATGAAAAACAACTTGAACGATTCAGGGCCGTCACACATAAATATTTCCTATTAAATTTTCCAGCGGGCGTTGGTTCGGCCATCCGGAAGTATGCAGAAAAAAATCAATTGCACGTGAGGGGCGCGGTCATCTATGACATTGAAGATTCGATAGCTGGGATTTACGCCGAAGTATTGATTGATGCGGAAAGTGGGCTGGTGAGTCCAAGATCTGGATTGGCCCTAGAGCGAGTTGTGAAATTGCGGGCTGGTATTATAAAAGCCGTTACAGATGCCGTTACGGCTTCCGTTCCGAGTAATCGATTGTTCTTAGAAGCCACTGAAAAGAATCCGGCGAAATGGGTGCTCGCAAGTGTTGGATCGGGAGAGTTTCAGGATGCATTGAACGTTCTAGTCGGTAAGCTTGATCTTAGCCGTATCCGAATGTGGATAAATACTAGTTATGAGAAAGTAGTGGCCATTAGGACCAGGACCGGTGTGCCGGTCGATGACAAAGTTCTTCGTGTAGCCGTAGTCATTGAGGTTTTTCTAAATAGAATAGACCGGCTGTATAACAGTGCCTACAAGGCTTCAAACACACCTGCTCAGCAAAACAATGCGGATATCACAGAAGCAGGACTACTAATCAGAATCTTAAACGTTTGGATTGCTCTGAACCAGATCCGCGGTCAGGCGGAGAACGACCGTGCGGCTGTTGATAAAGCAGGAGATCTGTCCCGCCTTACGGAGCTGCTCGAGAATATGATTCAAGCAAAAGACCGGACAGTTCAAGAAGCATCGTCGAATATTGGTTTAGAAGGCGTGGAGAATCTTTTGAGGGGTGCAGAAAGTTTTATTCAAAGCGTCACTTTTGCCCGCTCCGAAGTGCGGAGGCAAACTCCGGCGGTTGAAGAAGACCAAGGTCTGTCACTTTCAGATTTTAGCGACCGATATGGCGCGCCTGCGGTTGCTTTTATCACCAAATTCGTGAGTCTAAGAGAGATCACTGGGGTTATTACCACTCCGGCGGGGCGTTTCAAGCAGCCGGGTGGGGAACAAATAGAGATGGAAAGACACACGGTGAAACTGCGTGGTATCGCCACTCCATTAGTGTTTTTCTCTACAAAGATTTTGTCAACGACAGTGGCGGGTGAGCAGTTCCGCGGTGATGATGCTTTGCAGATCGAAATACTGCAGGCTGAAGCCCAGCGCCAAACTGCTGCGGCGCGATTTGAGATCGTTCAATCGCCAGAAGCCAACCCATTGCTTGAAGGCACGTCACCAACGAGCCCGCGATTATTTCAATATGTGGCAGGAGGAGAGAGTTTTAAGGATCGTTTGAACAGTTATCGGAATTTTCAAAAGCAAGCTTCGAAATCTCCCAAAGATTGGAAAAGCGATTCGCAACGCAAAAGTCTGCGGGGCAATACAAGATCTTTTAACAAAGCGCTACGTGATCTTGTTAAATTGCGTGTCCGCGGTGATCGCAGATATGTTTCTTTGGAAAATTTTTTTGTTGAATTTCATCAGACAGAGAAAAAAGCAGGACAAGTTAAGAACGTGACCTTTATTGATACTGGGGAAGCTTCTGGAGATGCAGGGACGTTTGCTGAGCTGAGCAGGCTTACGCAGGAATTTTTGGCGGCGACGGGTGAGAAAAAAATGAACTGGCTTTGGGGGGCCTATCTTTGGCGGATCTATCTTTTGGGGCGGGCTAAAGCATTTGTTAATGCCATTTGGAACTGGCTTCAATCGCTAGTGGGTATACGGCAAAAGGGGGAGGAGCTTGCGCCTGCATCACCACTACTGGTACTGGTAAAGCCGCCGACAGCACCTTCCTCCGAAGGACAGCCAATTGACGGTTTAGAAACGCCACCGAAAGGGAGACTCGCTATACTGAAAGCGCGAGCGCGTGATGTGGAAAACAGTAGGGCAGAAATTGAAAGACTGCTAGGGCTAGGTGTTTTGGAACTGAGTGTCATAAAGACGGCGTCGATTCTAATAAATTCAAAAATTAATAAATGGATTGACGGTGAAATTGACGGTGGAGAAGAAGGACTAAATCATCAGGACTTCCTTGACTTACTAGATCGTAATAGGAAAGAGGCCTCTATTGGCAAGGACAAATTATTTACGGCGGATGATTTCCCGGCGGCTGATAATGTTGGAGATGCAAGCATCATACCAATCCTGCCAATCCTGAACCGTCTGATTGAGGTTATCGCTTTTAATACGAAGGGTAACCCGCGATTTAAAAGCGAAACCAAAGCCCTCGTTGATTTTATTAAAGAATTTACCATGATTGCCCGCCTTGCGGCGGAAGGAATCATAAACGAGCGTGCCAATGGAATAGAGATCAGTGTTTCTGCGGATCCAGAATCTCCTGACCATTACATTTTGAATTTTCCGCAAGCCGGGGAATCCGGTGGGAAAATTACAGTGGAAGATAAGGAGATGGCGGCGCGACTTCTTGTGAGAGCTGAAGATATAGCCTGGTCAAAATCATCAGACGTAGCTTCGGTGAAATCAAATGCTTTAGAAGTCTACGACCAGGTTTCTACGGAATATGGAATGGCAAATGCCCGCTCCGAAGTGCGGGCGGTATTTTCTAAAAAACCGGAATCGTTTATTCGCATACCGGGGGGTGATCGGTGGCCCGACGATGAGCCAGTTCTTGTCGTTTATAGCGAAGCGGTGCAGAGGGCAGCTAAGAGCCTTGAAGAGTTGATTAAAGACGGCATTCCGTACGACGTGATCGCAGAGGAGTTGAGCAGGTTGGATCCTAATTATAAGGAGCCTGAGTTGGTTCAGGTGTTTCGACGTGTTGGTGTAGAGCGCATAAAAAAGGTGCTGGTCAAAGCTGGTATAGAGTTTTCAGCCAGTGATGCGAAAATAAGCCCTGCTGATTTTAAGGAACTGATGGCAGCTTTTCTCCCATTTGCCCCTGCGGCCAGTCCTAAAGCAGATAGGCCGGAGGTAAAAGCAGACAGCGAAACAGTTCAAAGGCCGAAAAGAAGACCCCGTGGCGGGGATGATGTTATTCCAATTCCAACCGAAGTGTTGGAGGCGGCAACGAATGCGGCCCAGGCTCTTGCTGAAATAGAAGGTGTCGCGCGTGAAGACATCTTA
The DNA here is from genome assembly GCA_023247055.1 of Candidatus Omnitrophota bacterium. Lineage (GTDB taxonomy): Bacteria > Omnitrophota > Omnitrophia > Omnitrophales > Aquincolibacteriaceae > JAHFHB01. The sequence goes on along the minus strand of JAHFHF010000048.1, from coordinate 2,701 downwards.
GCGGTGCTACCCGTTCTGAGCCCCGGGGCTAATCTAGGGAATGGTCTGCCGCCCGGTTTTAAACCTGCTGTGCATGAACGAGTAAAGGCTGTGCTCCGTGAAAAAACGGATCTTTTAGATGGTTCCGGAAAAATAAAGACTCCTGAATTGGTAAGGGCTTTGGAGTCAGCAGTGAAGTTGTCTCCTGCGGGGATTGGGTCTGCTAAGAGTTCCACGGGAGTGGCGGGGCGTGTGGCGGCCGGCGCAACTCCTGAGATGCAAGTCACGACGACAGCGCCGACGAGAGAAAGGTTGTCATCGAGTCTGAAGAATAGGTTGATTTGGTTCGCATGGCTATTGAGTTATCTTTCATCCTTGATTATTTTTGTTCCTCAAATGGTATTCCTGCCTATTGTTCTTCTCATAGTTTTCTCGGGATATTTTTTATCCGCTAAAGGGCAATTTTCAATTTCGGAATTGCTGCCTTCTTGGGGAACGCTTCTGTCCGGGTTTGGCCAGAGCAGAGGCAAAGGCCTTGTGAAGCCTTTAGCTAAGAACGGTGTTTTTACTTTTTCACCCTTGAAAGGTAACCCTCCTGTATCTGTAGACATCGGATCTTTGGCAATAACGCTTATTGGTTTTCAAAACATTACTGGACCCGTTGCGATTTTGTCCAATCCCGCAGATTTGATTTGGGACAGCAATCATAGGATTGCCACTTTAAGAAGCGAGTCTCTTTCTCTTGAAAGGAATAGCGGAGGTATGACAACTATTGACTTTCTATATGGGAAAGGGGTTTACCCGTCTGCAAATGTGCCCTACGTGATTTTACAGGGGACAGGGTTGGATGCGGATGGCAATCAAATATCATTTGCGTTAATCGTAAAGTCAGAACCTCCGGCAGTAAGCACACCAGCATCAGAAGTACCTGAGCAAGAAGCGCTCCCGTCGCCGGCGGCGCTGACGGTGGAAGACATTAAAAAAGATCCGAATCGCGGTGGGTTACTCGAGGCAGTTATAGATCAGTTTCTTTCGGAGGGATACACCCACGGGCAGCTTTGGCGGGCCGCTGATAAGATCGAAAGTCGGCCTCGTGGTGAGAATTATGGGTTGAATACCATAATGGATGATAGCCTGGTCGCCGCGATAAGGGGCGATGGGGTAAATAAAATTGCACCAAAGCCAGTGGATGATGGGTTCTCTACTCCGCCGGAGCTTATTGTAGCGGTCAAAAAGCGGATAGGTCAAATTAGGTTTTTGAATGAAGATAATTCGGATGATGTAACCGTTAAAGTTTATGCCTCAGCTCTCAAGGAGTTAGGCAGACAAAATGAGAGACGTGGGAAATCTCCCCGGTCTTTTGATGAAGAATTTACTGCTGCTGAGAATGCTGCTGAGAATTGGTTAAGCATCATTGAAACAGTGTTATCAAGGTCTGGATCTGGCGAAAACCTGGGATGGGTCGCTATTCTACAATCTGATTTTGAGAATGGCATCATCAGCGACATGGGGGCACTGAATCGTTTCTTATTTCCGATTATTACTGTATTGAAGCCAGATACAGCCACTGATCCTGACGGGTTACTAGCTCTTTTAGTAGGCCGTCTCGAAGTTGTGACTCGCTCCGAAGCGTCTAAAAATGAGCCCCCCGCGGCCTCTTCACTGTCTTTTAAGGCTAAAGTTTCGAGGGCGGGTGACTTGTTGGATCAAATTGAAAAACTGGTGATGGGTTCTAGGAAGCAGCATTTGGGGTGGAAGCGTTCTCTGGAACCTCAGGACGATATCACAACTGAGGCGGCTTTGAGTGATTTCGTGTGGGCGCGTATAGATAGCCTCCGTACACGCGGTCGTCTTGATGCTATAGCCACCATGAAATTTAATGGTCTAATAGAGACTCTCAAAACTCTTGTGCCCCGCTCCGAATTGCGCACGAACAAGCTTGATGAAATAAAAGCAAGTGCGCAAAGGTTTGTAGACAGTTTATCGGATGATAAAACGCGAGCTGCTTTTATCAGCGGGTTCAAAAAAGCGGCCGGAGACGCACTCAAAGAGGCGGCCGCCGCTAAAGCCAAGGAGAAATTCGATAATAACGAATTTTTGTCCCGATTTTTTAAGGGGCTTAGCAAAAAACTCAATCAGAGTATTTCCGAGGATTTTAAAATCGACGTCGTCGGAGACTCTGATTTTCAAGAAAAAGCGCCCCGCACACCGAGAGAGGTCGCGATCGTAAAATTTCTTGGGATATCAGTGGCCGTCATCCAGGTTTCAGGGACTCCAGAAGCCCCTATTTACAACCTCGGTTATGACGATGCTCAATTGGAAAAGTCTGTGGCCCGTTTTGCAGAACGTGTGACTAACGAATATGGACTTGGAACTCCCGCGGATGTGCCGGAGATTCTCGCCGACGCAGCGAATTTTAGAGAAGCCGCGCTTCGAGGGGGTATGCGAGCTTATAATGATGGGAATTTTGCAACCACAGTGAAGCATTATTTGGGCGGCGCGCAGAAGATTTTAGCCTTACTCGAAAAACAGGGGCAAGACAGGCCGGACGCGCCCTTGGCCCCATTGACCCGCTTATTCCAAAAGATTGTGAATCAACATCGGGATACTGAGAAACCAAATCAGTATGTTGATTTTTCAAAGCCCGAGCATCAAGTCAAAGCTGCTTTTTTCCCGTGGGAAATCCGCAGTCTTTTTGACCTGGTCGTGGAATTAGAAAGGG
>JAHFHF010000114.1 GCA_023247055.1 Candidatus Omnitrophota bacterium | reverse complement strand
TTTCACGAAAGCGCGGAGGTGCAATTTCGGAAAGATAAATTGATCAGCCCGCCCCAAAAACCGCGGCCATGAGGGTGGCTGGAAATGCGACTAAAAAACTTCCCAAAAAAATCGGAACAAACGAATACTTTGGGACCTCGCCGACGGGCTGCCAAAGCATGTTAAAAAGGTCCTTTTCTTCCCAGGCGTCATAGACCGTACGGCCAATCGTATAAGTCCACGGAGCGGTCTTGAAAAAATTAACGCCTTCTTTGAACAAAAAAATAAAAATCAGCGCAATAATTAAAATTGCCGAGACACCCGCTAGATGAATAAGTCCTTCTACGCATTGTTCTGCCCAGCGCACACTGGGCTTCGTCAGCGATTGAATCGTAAAACGGGGTAAAGCCCCAGGTTCAAACGAACCCTGGGGCTTCACTTTGGGGGGAAATGTCAGTGCGGGTAAAAAACTCATCCGTTACTTTTTAAGCGGAACATAACCGGCTTGCTCCACGATTTTTTGTCCGGCATCGCTGAGACACCACTGAATATAAGCCTTGATGTCGCCGCGCGGCTTGACCGGGGTATACATGTACAGATAGCGCCAGATCGGATACGTTCCACTCCAGGCCGCCTCATAGTCAACCTGGCCGTCTTTGGCAGGATAAACTGCGGTGGACTTGTCATCTTTTTTCACACCCAGGATTTTGACATTACTGTCCTTGATGAAATAGGCGGCGCCGCCGTAACCAATACCGCCCAAATCATTGCCAACGGCATTGGCAACAGCGCTGGTTCCCTGCATGGTTTGAGAATCCGCGGCAAAATCGCCGTTCTTCAGCACAAACTCCTTAATAAACTGATACGTTCCGCTGCTGGATTCACGGGAATAGCGGATGATCGGGGCCGAGGATCCCCCGACTTCACTCCAATTGTTAATCCGCCCCAAATAAATTCCCATAATCTGCTTCAGGGACAATTCGGTGACGGGGTTGTCTTTGTTAACCACAATGGCAAGACTATCCAGCGCGATTTTAAATTCCTCAGGATAGTAGCCTGCCAGCTTGGCTTTATCCACTTCTTTTTCCTTGATCTTGCGGCTGGCGTTGGCAATATCCGTCGTGCCGTCGACCAGCGCCGCAAGACCCACGCCGGAACCCCCGCCGGTAACCTGAATCGAAATGCCGGGATTGAGTTTCATATACTCTTCGGCCCACATCTGGCCCAAGACTAAAATCGTATCCGAGCCCTTCACCGTGATTGTTTTGGCCCCGAACGCGGGCAGACAGACGGTGACCGCGGCCAACACCATTCCCGCTGTCATTAGTTTTAATTTTTTTTTCATGCAAAACTCCTTAATTCAACCCGTGAATTTTAGATGATATTCTGGAATCGTTAAAATTTCCAGACCAGATCGGTCTGGAAACGCTGCTGCGCCTCATCGTTCACACTGGCCGTTCCCGTCGTCAGATTATTGACAAAGAAGGCCGCAAAGTTAACCGTCATGTTATCCATAAGCGCATAGCCGCCTTTAAAAACACTTCCGTGATGCCCGGAGTGACCAGACGCCCCAAAGTCACTGTCATTGAAACCTCCGGGAACTGATTCGGGCTCAATGCTCTTGTAGGTATAACTGACTTCCCAGTCGCCTTTTTTCACAATGCCGCCTATCTTGGTGCCCAGCCCCCACGCCAGAGCGTTGTCACTAAAGGGTTTATCCGCCCCTTCGTTATAGGCCACATCATAGAAGGGCCGGATCGGCACGCCAAAGGGTGATAGGCCAAATTCATTATACGCTTCGACCACTGCGAAATTGCCCACATCAAGTTCAGCGGCATTGCCGTCCGCATTGGTATTCCCGCGCGCAATCGAGAAAGCGCCGATGGCAAAGTTACCGTGCTTCGCGTATTTGTTGTAATCGTAGAAAGAAATAGCGCCGAGCCACTCCATGGGACGTTCCATAAACGGCACGTAAAAAACGCTGTTGAGTCCGCCTTGATAGGCGAAGAGTTCTGAATCGCCGCCTAAGGTTCCGTCCTCATCCAGAATGAACTGACCCAGAGTCAGAAAGCTGGTCCAGTCCACATTTTCTCCGTCCCAGAGTTTGAAATCAAATTTTTCGTAAAGACCTTCCGGTTTGACGTCACGGTCCCAGATCATATCCGAAGTCCCTTTTTCAAACGGATTGTCGAATTTACCTGCTGTAATGTTCGTATTTTTCACAATGCTGCCGCGCAAGAACGAAGGGTTCCAGCTTGCAAAAACTTTTTCAACAAAAATATCCTTGAAATTGAAATTGTTGTCAAAGGTGGTATTGGTTGAAACGTTATCAGCCAGGCTTGTACCGGCCTGCTGCTCGCCAGATGCCAAACCAAAACCAACCTTGAGGTCTTCCGAGAATTTCTTTTCCCACCCGAAACGCAGGCGGTAGCGGAAACGGTTACGGTCATCGGTGTCCGAAGGGGTTCTACCGCTCGTGTTGTTGAACGCTTCATAACGAAGACGCAAGTCCCCCTTGAATGACAAATCCTTGAGCCACTTATTGGCACCGCCAAGTGAGGTTTCCAGGCGCTGGTTAAATTCATAGTCGCTCATGGGCGGCGTTGGTTCCGAAGCTGCCACCGATCCGCCGGCCATGGGTTGACGGTTTTCCAGACTGCGGATTTTGTTGTTCTGGCTGTCAATCGTGCGCTGCATGTCCGCCATTTTCTTTTCGAGATTGCCAAGCGCGGAATTCATCTGGACCTGCGAAGCCTCATCAGCAAATGCAGCCGTGCTCAAGCACAAGAGCACTGCCAGCATTCCTCCAAGGATTTTACGGGTGGTATTGGGTTTCATTCGGGGGTCTCCTCTTTGATCTTTCTTGTTTTTATACTCGTGGTAAGGTCGTACTAAGTCTTAAACGCATCTTTAAAATTTCAAGAATGCGGAGATTGTGTATTTTTGGTTTATAGCCGGTTTGACGCTCATGTAAAGTCTGTGTAAAGGCCTGAGCGGCTCACAGGCTGATGAGATTCATCACTCAAACCGGATCGCAGGAGCCAAAGCGGCCATTCCGGGGCGGAAAAGGCATGATCAGGGCAAAAAAGACAGTCTCGGTGTTGCGTGCGTTTTTCTTTGCGAAGCTTACGGGCTAGGCGGTCGAGATGCTTGATCTGACGGTCCATTTCAGCAAGCGCGTGATTTTTTTTGACCATAACAGCCTCCTCAAAACAGAGTTTTATTATTTTTAGTTGAAAGCACTCTAAAAGAGACGGGTCAAAACTAAACGTGAGGGACGTCAACAACTTGTAAAGCTTAATATCATACGCAGCCCCTTAATCTCCTCCCGAAGAGCACGGGGAGGATCAAGCAGGAGAAAAACTTAGCGTTTCTTGCCGAGGACAAGGGCGAGGTAGGATTGGGGTTCGGCATCCGCTGGCGCGAGGCCGAGTTTTTTTTCGAGGGAAAGAATCGCAGGCAGAGCGCCTTCGATTTCGACAAACCAGCCATGCTTCGGCAGAGAGTCGATTGTCACTTCGGTTTTTCCAACCGTATAAAGTTCCCGGCGTTTGGTGTATTTCAGCCTCGGTTTAAAACCCGCAGCCCGCAGGATGGCGCGTGCGGTTAAAAAATCCACCGTCATTTCGAGTTCAAGGCGTTTATCAACGCCATGGCTCTGACGCTGGCGGGGCCCTTTAAGCGGCAGCTTTTCGGAGGCCCCATACCGTCTCAGCCGAAGCGTTAGGCGCTGCCGCCTAAGCCGCCCCTTAAAATCCCAGAACTCATTTTCTTCCCGGCCATCCCCTTTTTTGCGTGCGCCCAACTGCCGCAATTTCCGGCGCAGCGCCTTGGGATCTTTAAGCCGGTATTTCTTTTCAATTTCATAAGTCTTCATAGTGGCATAAGCAATGAGTGATGAGTCATGCGTAATGAGAGAAAAGCATGAGGCGCGGGATATGAACAATCAAACGCGTTATCATAGTTTCAGTAGCCATTTTTGCTTCCTTGAATTAATTGTTTGTCTTTGCCTTCGCTCATCACTCGGCACTCATCACTCATGACTCATGACTCATTTTTAGGCTTCTGCGGAATCAACTCCTGCTCCGGACGTTTTTGACCGGCCGCCTGGCCTTCTTCGGCTTTGCGGCACAGGTATTCCTGCACGCGGAAAGATTTTTCGCTGCCGGGGACATTCTTACGGTAGCTGCCGTCCGGCTCGAGCGTCCAGGATTTGACGTTGTCCTTATAGTAAAGTTTCAGGATTTCGAGAACTTCCGCTTTACGCTTGGCGTCGTCTACCGGACAAAGAATTTCAAGCCGTCGGTCGAGATTGCGCGGCATCCAATCGGCGCTTGAAAAATACACTTCCTCATCGCCCCCGTTTTGAAAATAAAAAAGACGGCTGTGCTCAAGAAACAGATCGACGATACTGGTCACTTCGATCGTCTCGCTGAGGCCTTTGACGCCGGGCCGCAGGCAGCAGATGCCACGCACATTCAGGCGAATCTGCACCCCTTGCTGGGATGCCCGGTAAAGGGCCTCAATAATCTCGGCATCGACCAAAGAATTCATTTTTGCAAGAATAAGGCCCGGTTTATTCTTGTGGCTGCGCATGCCCTCGCGCAAAATCAAACGTTTGAGCCGGCGCCGCAGTCCCTGCGGCGAAATTTCAATTTTATTAAAAGACGAAGGATGCGAGAACCCGGTAATCACGTTGAAAAATTGGGCAATATCTGCGGTTAGGGCCTCATTGGCAGAAAAAAATCCAATATCGGAATACAACTCGGCTGTTTTTTCATTATAGTTGCCCGTGGCAAGATGCACGTAGCGGCGGATGCCCTCGATCTCGCGGCGCACGACGAGACAGGCTTTGGCGTGCGTCTTGAGGCCCGCCACGCCGTAGAGCACGCTGGCGCCCGCATTTTCGAGCCGGCGCGCCCATTCAATATTGCGTTCTTCATCAAAGCGTGCTTTTAATTCAAGCAGCACCGTCACCTGCTTGCCGTTTTCCGCGGCTTTTTCTAAACTCTTGATGACCAGCGAATTGCGGTCTGTGCGGTAAAGCGTTTGCTTAATGGCCAGCACATCCGGATCAGAAGCCGCCTCCGAAAGAAAACGCAGCACGCTGTCAAAAGATTCGTACGGGTGGTGGACCATCCTGTCTCTTTCGCGGATCAGGGCCCAAAGATCCGCGGCCTGTTCAAATTCCGGATTGGGTTTGGGCACCCACGCCGGCCGGCGCAGATTTTCAAACCGGGGCTGGTGGACCAATTCCATCAGCGAGCGCAGTCCCAGCCAGCCTTGGTCGGTAAATGCGCTCGTCCGGTACGCTCAGTTTATTTTTGATAAATTCAACCATCCGTTCCGCGGCAGAAATTTCCAGGCGTACGATGTGGCTGCTGCGGCGCAGGCGCAGGGCCTCAGTCATGACTTTAGCGAAATCCTCGTCTTTTTCTTCATCCAGCGTAAATTCCGCGGCGCGCGTAATGCGCAAAAGGCCTTGCTGCACAATTTCGTAACCGGTAAAAATTTCTTTCAGAAAAAGCGAGACCACGTCTTCGATCAAAACAAAGGCGTATCCTTGTTCGGAAGGCAAGGCGATCATGCGCGGATGTTTCTTGGGCATTTCAATCACGGCATAATGCAGCGGCGCGCCGGCAGCCGGTTCACGCAATTCGACAAAGCGGTAAATGGCCAGGT
>JAHFHF010000113.1 GCA_023247055.1 Candidatus Omnitrophota bacterium | reverse complement strand
GACAGACCCGTGCTTCGCCTGTTTCTTCAAAGGCCTCAATGCGCGCCAGACCTTCATGGCCCTGCCCATCGGTGATCAAAATCGAGTCCCCGGGCTGCAAACGCAGTGTCTTGCGAATATGCCGGGTTTCAGAAGATGGAAGCCGGAGGGTTTGCCCCTCGCCGGTCAGAGGAATGTCACTGAAAAAACGCCGTGGTCGCCGTGCGGAATTCATAAATGCAGGTTCAATGCTGAAGGATTAAGAAGGAAAATCGTCAGAAAGCGGCAGGATACAACGCGAAATTAGCCTGCAGCTTCTTTGGGTTTATCCGCTTTAGGCGCACGCACAACATTCTGAGCAATCGGCCCTTTAGGTCCTTCCGTCAGGTCAAAGGTAACTTCTTCGCCGCTTTTGAGGGTTTTATATTTGTCTCCCTGAATTGAGGCATAGTGGACAAAGATGTCTTTATCCAGGCCGTCTTTATTGATAAACCCGAAACCTTTGACGTTGGAAAACCATTTTACTTTGCCTTTTTCCGGCATTCCCTACCTCCTGAGGTTCGCCGCGGGATCTCCCCCGGCGAAAAAACCCTCGTTATTTCACTTTGTGTTTCAAAATCAACCCAGGTTTGAAAACAACAACCCGCTTTTCAGGGACAGCGACTTCCTGCCCTGTTCTGGGATTGCGGCCGATGCGGCCCCGGCGAATCTTTACTTTGAAGACACCGAAGTTCCGAAGTTCGACCGTATGGCCCTCTTCCAAACTTTCGACAATCACGTCAAGCGTGCGCTGCACGATTTTTTTGACGTCAATTTGGGTGAGGTTGGTGGAGTTGGAAACCTTCATGACAATGTCTTTTTTGGTAATGCTGCCGGGTATTTCACCTGACGAAGGTTCTTCATGGTTGTCCGTCATGCTTGCTCCCCTTTGGCTGCGTGCGGCCGCTTTTTTGTTAACCCTTTGCGGCATTTAGAGATGCGTTAAACTAGCAAATTGATTTTGCCGTGTCAAGCCTAAATCTGCCTGCCAGCGGTCATAACTTATGGTACGGCATAATGTTATAAAACTGTAGGCCTAAAAAATACTTTAAAAGGCTGCAAGGCTAAAAGAAGGCTAACTAACTCTACTGACTAGTGTTAGGGATTCTTACGGAAGGATTATTTGATTTTGACGGAATTTTCGCCAACCAGCTTTTCCAAATCGGCAAAAAGCGCATCAGTGGCTTCCACGCGCACGTCATCGCCAGAATCCAGCACAGCCGCACGGCCCTGAGGATCGCGAAACGCAAGGTGTACCGGGGTTTTGCCTTTATGCTTGAGCAGGATACTGCGAATTTCAGCCAAGAGGGCTGAATCAAGCCCTGCCGTCTGCAAGTCAATGGAGACGAGCCGGGTAAAGCGTTTGGGCACTTCTTCGAGCGGCACAATTTCATCCGCCAATATTTTGGGAATATCATCGCGGGCATTGACCTTACCTTTGACGAAAATCAGAGTATCCGGACGCAGCAAACCGGCCGCATTCTGATAGATACTCGGAAAGACCACGATTTCACAAGAACCGCCCAGGTCCTGCAGCGTCACAAACGCCATTTTGTCGCCTTTCTTGGTCGTAATTTCGCGCATCTGATCCACGATGCCGCCCAGAGTGACTTCCGCCTGGTCGCGGAATTCCGCCAGGCTGTCGGTCGAGGCCGTGGCATAGTTATGCAGAATTTTCACATGGCGCGACAAGGGATGAGCGGTGACGTAAAACCCCATGAGTTCACGCTCATAGGTTAAAAGCTGGTTTTCCGGCCATTCAGGAATGTCCGGCAAAGAAGCGCCCGCTTCGACAAAAGCCCCGCCGGCTCCCCCGCCAAAAAAAGATAATTGCCCCCGGCTTTGATCACGGTGAAAACTCGTGGCCATCTCCAGGGTTTGATCGAGAACAGCCATGAGCTGCGACCGGTGTGCCTCAAAATCATCGAAAGCGCCGCATTTGATCAGACTTTCAAGCACCTTGCGGTTGCAGACGCGCAGATCCACCCGTTTAACAAAATCCAGGAAGGCTATAAAGGGCCCGGCTTTGCGGGCTTCAAGCACCGAATCAATGGCCGTCATGCCGACATTCTTGACCGCAGCCAAACCAAAACGGATATGACCAGAGGCACAGGCAAATTCGGAGCAGCTTTCATTCACCGAAGGCGGCTGCACGGTAATTCCCATGCGCTTGCATTCCTCAATGTAGCGCACAACCTTGTCGGTATTACCCATTTCTGACGTCAATAGCGCCGTCATAAACTCCAGAGGATAGTGGGCTTTCAAATAGGCCGTCTGGTAAGAGATCAACGCATAAGCCGTGGAGTGGGACTTGTTAAAGCCATAGCCTGAAAAATAATCAATCAAATTCCAGATTTTTTCAGCGACAGCTTCTTTGACGCCGTTTTTAAGGGCACCGTCTAGGAAGGATTTTTTTTCTTTCTCCATAACTTCGGGAATTTTTTTACCAATGGCTTTACGCAGCGAATCAGCTTTGGCAAGCGTAAAGCCAGCCAGGTCGCTGACAATCTTCATGACTTGTTCCTGATAGAGAATGACGCCGTAAGTCTCTTTCAAACTCGCTTCAAGAAGCGGGTGGTCATACTCAATCAACTTGGGGTTGTGCATACGGCGGATGAAATCATCGACCATGCCGCTGCCCAAGGGGCCCGGACGGTAAAGCGCGAGCAACGCCACCAAATGGTCGAAAACAGTGGGTTTCATTTTTTTGAGCAGGTCGCGCATGCCTGAACTTTCAAGCTGGAACACGCCCAGGGCTTCGGCCCGGCTGAGCATCTCATAGGCAGGCTTATCATCCAGCGGCAGTTGTTCAAGATCGATCTCTTGGCCGCGCGACTGCTTAAGGCTTTTCAGGGTCTTATCAATCATGGTGAGTGTCTTGAGGCCCAGGAAATCCATCTTCAGCAGGCCGATTTTTTCAATGTCCTTCATCGTAAATTGCGTAGACACCTGTTCATCGGCTTTAAATAAGGGCACATGTTCGGTCAGGGCCGTATCGGAGATCACGACACCGGCGGCATGCGTCGAAGCATGGCGCGCCAGGCCCTCCAGGGATTTTGAAACTTCGATCAATTTGGCGATGCGCGCATCGGAAGCCATCAATTCTTTCAATTTGGGTTCACGTTCAAGCGCCTGTTCGATCGTCATGTTGAGTTCAAAAGGAATCAGTTTGGCGAGGCGGTCCACATCCTGGTATGAAAGGCTCATCACCCGCCCTACGTCGCGGATGACGGCCCGCGCGGCCATGGTCCCAAAGGTAATAATCTGGGCCACATTGTCAGTGCCGTATTTGCGGTTGACGTAATCAATGACTTCCTGCCGCCGCTCATAGCAGAAATCGATATCGATATCCGGCATGCTGACGCGGTCCGGATTGAGAAAACGTTCAAAAATCAAACCGTGCATGATGGGGTCCACATTGGTAATTTGAAGGGCATAGGCTACAAGGCTGCCGGCAGCGGAACCGCGGCCCGGCCCCACGGGAATGCCCTGCTCACGCGCATAGTGAATAAAATCCCAGACGATCAAAAAGTAGCTGATGTAGCCCATCTTGGCAATCACGCCCAATTCATAGGCGAGGCGCTGTTGGTAGTTCTCAGGAATATTGTCAGAAAAAATAAGATTCAGGCGCGTCAGGCAAAGTTCGCGGATGTGGGTTTCAAGCTTTTGCCCTGCCGGCGGCTCAAAGCGCGGCAGATAGGTCTTGGTAAAATCCATTTCAACATTGCAGCGCTCGGCAACTTCAACCGTATTTTTAATGGCCTCGGGAAAATCTTTAAATAGCGCCTTCATTTCGTCGGCGGATTTGAGGTAGTACTGGTCGCCGTGGTAACGCGGACGGTTGGTCTCGTCGATATTCGAGCCCGTGCCGATGCAAATCAACGCATCATGGGCCTGGGCATCGGCGCGTTTGATATAGCGCACGTCATTGGTGGCCACCATCTTCAGACCGAACTGTTTGGCGAGTTTGGCGTATTCTTCCATCAAGCGGCGTTCGGGGCCGATACCATGGTCAGAAATTTCCAGATAAAAATCTTTGGGGCCAAAAATTTCCACATACTCGGCCAAGGCTCGTTTCGCTTCATCCGGACGGTCGAGGCAGAGGTAATACGGCACTTCGCCTTTGAGCGAACCGGAGAGCGCAATCAGGCCTTTGCGGTGTTCCTTGAGGATTTCTTTGTCAATGCGCGGCCGGTAGTAAAACCCTTCCAAATACCCGATGCTTGACAGTTTCATCAGGTTTTTAAAGCCCTCTTCGTCGCGCGCTAAAAGCGGGATGCGAAACGACGCTTCCTTGATGCCATGCATTTGTTTTTCAAAGCGCGAGCCCGGCGCAATGTAGGCATCCATGCCCATGATCGGTTTAATGCCCGCTTTGACGGCCTGGCTGTAGAAATCAATGGCCCCAAAAAGGTTGCCGTGGTCGGTCATGGCCAGGGCGGGAAATTTAAGCTCGACGGCCTTCTTCATCAATTCAGAAACGCGGGCGGAGGAATCCAGCAGGCTGTACTGGGTGTGGCAATGCAGATGAACAAAATCAGAGTGCGGCATAGGCAATCATAGCACCGAGCACCAAATACCGAGCACAAAAAATACATAGAAAGAGGAAAAATTGATTGTCATATCTCGGTGCTTGGTTCTCAGTGCTCGGTGCTTATTATTACTCCCACTCAATGGTCGCCGGGGGCTTGGAGGAGATGTCGTAGCAGACGCGGTTGATGCCGCGGACTTCGTTGATGATGCGGTTGGAAATGCGGGCCAGGACTTCGGGCGGCATGCGGTACCAGTCGGCGGTCATGCCATCGAGGCTGGTGACGGCGCGCACAGCCACGGCATTTTCATACGTGCGCTCATCCCCCATCACGCCCACGCTCTGCACAGGCAGAAGTACGGCAAAAGCCTGCCAGATCTCATCATAGAGCCCAGCGTTGCGGATTTCCTCGATAAAGATGGCGTCGGCTTCCCGTAATAAATCACATTTGACCTTATCCACAGCGCCTAAGACCCGCACGGCCAGACCGGGCCCGGGAAAAGGATGGCGGTCGATGAACTGCGGCGGCAGGCCCAGCGTGCGGCCCACGGCACGGACTTCGTCTTTGAACAGCTCGCGCAGCGGTTCGACCAGCTTGAATTTCATGCGCTTCGGCAGGCCGCCGACGTTGTGATGGCTTTTAATTGTGCTGGTCGGCCCGCCGTAAACGGAAACCGATTCAATCACGTCCGGGTAAAGGGTGCCTTGCGCTAAAAACGGAACCTGCCCCAGTTTGGCGGCTTCATCCCGAAAAATTTCGATGAAGGTCCGGCCGATGATCTTGCGTTTTTTTTCAGGATCACGCACATTTTTAAGGCCGGAAAGAAAAACTTTGGACGCATCGACGCAGCGCAGATTCAGTTTAAAATGATCGCGGAACATGGCCTCCACTTGTTCCGCCTCTCCTTTTCGCAGCAGTCCGTTGTCGACAAAAATACAGGTCAGCTGTTTACCGATGGCTTTGTGCAGAAGCAGCGCGGCCACTGACGAATCCACCCCGCCCGATAGACCCAGCACCACACGCTCTTTTCCAACTTGTCTGCGGATTTTTTCCACGCTTTCGTCGATGAAAGAACGCGCCGTCCAGCTGCCCGCAAAGCCGCTAATTTTGAAAAGGAAATTACCGAGAAGCTTTGAGCCCTGCGGCGTATGCACGACCTCCGG
>JAHFHF010000112.1 GCA_023247055.1 Candidatus Omnitrophota bacterium | reverse complement strand
TTATTAAATTTTTATGGGCAATGATGAGGCTAATGCTGATCCGGCTCGGTTTTTCATGGTTTGATCTTACGTGAGTTTTTAAGCCGACGAAGCAATTTGTCGAAAGATCCGAAACTGCTGATTTAAGCGGCCCCAGGCCGGGTCCGTTTTGAGTTCCGTCATCTGCGTTTCAGCTTGTTCATGCCGCAGGCCATTGGCAAAGAAAAAGGCGGTTCCATCCCATAAAGACCCCGTTTGTCCCCACGCGGCTTCATAAGGGATGTCTTCCAAAGCATTGGACACTGCGGCGGGGGCGGAGGCCTCAAGACGGCCGCTCAAGCTTGTTTGCAGTATAAAGGCAGTGAGTATCCAACTTATCGTGCGAACCATGGTTCACCTCACAGGTTTTACTTCCTGCGTTATTAAACGGCATTAAGAACTGCGCCGGTATCGGGAAAACGCTGAATTTAAGCGTTCTTTAACGACAGCAGCACTTCTAAATTTTGACCGCTGGATTTGACCGTGCGCAAAAAAGCGGCTGCTTCGCCGCAGCGAACAGTCTTCTGCAGGACGGGCTGCGAAAACTGTTCAAACCGCCCTAGGACATACCGGATGTTGCTTTCATAAAGAGGTTCGGAATTTTGAGTCCGCAGGGCCTCGCGGTCGGGCAGCACCGTTCCATCCGTATGGTGGATCAGCGGAATAAGACTGATGTTCAGCCGCGCATTCAGCAGCTGTAATTCGTTTTCTTGGCGTTGGAATGTGTAATCCCCGAAACGGAAATAGGCCGCCGTGCCTTTACGGGCGGCACTGGAAAAAGGATCGAAATAAAGCTGTGGCGGTTTGTTTTGAAATACCGCCTTTCCAAGCAGAATATCCAGTCCTTTTAACGCTTCGGCGACCGAACCCCCGGATGGCAAAGCGCCAAAGATTTTTTCATGCCGACCGAGTGAAAACCCAAGACTATTGTCTTTTTCAAGAGCCTGGGCAATTTCACGCAGTTCGGCGTGCCCGACCGGACTTGAATATCGCAGGCTTTCGTTGAGAATGAAAACATTGGCTGCTGGATCATAACGGACATGGTGGAGGGCCGGAATGCCGCTGCCGGAGCCTTCCAAGGTCACGCCGCCGGGCACGGAACCGTAACGGGTCATGACTCCAGTGACCTGGCCTTCATCAAGCGGGACATACTGCGCCGTCAGCGGAGCCGCGGCTGCCGGAAAACCCGCAATCAACACAAAAAAAGAAAACAAAATAGAAAACGCTAAACGATTCATGATTTCACCTCGTCAGTTTAAAATTCGTGTCCCCAAATTCATGCCCCTATTAAAGACGCCGGCGAGTCTGTGCGAAATCGGGGAAACGATGAAATAGCCGGCAGTTTTCCCCGGACAAGACATGACCTGACGGGAGGGTCATCGTTGCCCCGATGCCCGCGGCACCCTCAGGCAGGTAAATTTCAAACGCTGGCAGGAAAAACTGGACGAAAAAAGTAAAAAGGTTTAAAACAGGCGAATGCCGACGATTGACAGCCAGCTGCTTGGGATTTACAAAAAAACGGTTTTTTGGGTCAAAGACTTCAACCAGCGGCTGGTCCGCTTTAGTTCCCGCACCGCGGCCCGGCTGCCATTTCTTAAAAAGAAAAAATTTGCCGTCCTGACCGCCTGGAATCCGATGAACCGGGTCTTGAGTCTCCGCACCAACCGCGCTTATAACCGCCGGCTTGAAAGCGATCTGAAAAAAACCGGATATTATTTTTACAAAACAACCGGATCGTGGCAGAAGCACTTGGAAGAAAGCTATACCGTGGAAGGGATTTCCGAGCGGCGCGCTGCTGCGCTGGGCGCTAAATACCGGCAATACGCCATTCTCTACAATGATCACCGGGGTGTACGGTTTATTCGCTGCCCCGGCAGGCAAAAAAAACCCGCCAAAGCCAGCCGGCCTTGACGGGTTTTTATGGCACGATGATATCAGGAAGCAGAAGATGAAACCGGGTTAAATTTGGAAACATTTATTTCTTCGGTCACCGAGTGACAGGAGAAACCTTTGGTTTCCTCTTTTTCGCCTTGTTCTCAAAAATCAATTTCTTGATTTTGCTTCTTTCCCCTGCTTCTGTCCGCATACTAAGAGCCTCGTTGACAAAAAAATATCGGGGTTTTCCTGAAACTTTCCTCAGAGTTAATCCAGTCTTGCGCATCGGCCTCCTGATTTTATAATGACCGTATGACAACGGCCGCTTCAATGACCCGTGATTTTTATGCCGGAAAAATTTCACCGATGCTGGCGGTTTTAAGCCGTATGCCGCTCGATCCCGAGCATTATGCCTTTGAATTTAAATGGGACGGCTACCGGGGACTTTGCTTGTGGGACGGCCGTGCATTGACATTTCACTCGCGCAATCACCTGGATTTAACGCCAAAATGCAACGCGCTCGTTAAATCCCGTCCGGCATTAGGCGCAAGGCCTGTTCTTTTCGACGGTGAAATTATCGCGGTGGATGCCCGCGGACGCACCAGTTTCTCTCTGCTTCAGGAACGATTGGGCCTGGCAGGGGACAGCGCCGTCCAAGCGGCCTTAGTGTATGTCGTTTTCGATGTGATTTATGTTCAAGATCGTTTCGTCATGCATCTGCCGTATGCCGATCGCCGCAAATTACTCGAAACTTTCAAAATTAAGAACGCCCACTGGCAGATTTCGCCCAGCCGCCGTGACGGCAAAGCCATGTGCCGGGTGGCTAAGCAGAAAAAAATGGAAGGGCTGATTGCTAAACGTCTGGACAGTTTTTACCAAGCAGGTAAACGCTCGGAAGCCTGGCTCAAGATCAAACTCACGCATGATCAGGAATTTGTTGTTGCGGGCTGGATGCCGCCTAAAAAAGGGGAGGAAAGCGGGATTGGGTCATTGATGCTGGGCTACTACGCGTCCGCCGCTTCGGCGCACTTGCGCTATGCGGGCAATGTAGGAACGGGTTTTAACCAGGACGAACGAAACCGCCTGAAAAAATTCCTGGTTTCACAGCGCCTTTCTCAAAGTCCCTTCGGGCATGATGCCGTGCCGCGCGGATCGCAGTTTTCGAAGCCTGCAGCGGTGGCGCAGATCGAATTTCGCGGTTGGACGCGGGATGGCAAAGTCCGCCAGGCGGCCTTCAAGGGCCTGCGCCTAGACAAAAAACCGCGGGAAGTACGGCGCGAAACGGAGCGTGTCTCATGAAACCGGCCTATGTGGATCAAACCGTCAAAATCGAAGGAAAATCCCTGACTTTGACGCGGCTGAATAAAATTCTTTATCCGGAGGACGGCTTTACCAAAGCGCAAGTTCTCGATTATTACCGCCAGATCAGCCCCTGGATGCTGCCTCATTTGGACAACCGCATGCTGACGTTAAAACGGTATCCGGAGGGGACGCACGGGCTTTTTTTCTACGAAAAACGCTGTCCTGCCTATAAACCGGCCTGGATGAAAACAAAGCGCATTAAAAGCACGCATGGCAAAGAGGATATTACGTATTGCGAAGTGGAAAATTTGCCTGGACTCCTCTGGATTGCTAATCTTGCGACCTTGGAATTTCATACGCTGCTGTCTACGGCTGCGAATCCCAAGCGGCCAAGCAGCATGGTGTTTGATTTGGATCCCGGACCCGGCTTCGGCTTGCATGACTGCTGCCGCACGGCCTTGATCCTGCGCAATTTTTTCAAGCAGTTTAAACTCGAATGTTTTCCCAAGACTTCGGGCGGCAAAGGGCTGCATTTTTATATTCCGCTCAACACTCCCGTCACCTTTGACCAGACCAAGCAATTTGCCCATGATACGGCGCAGCTTTTTGCACAGAAATATCCCGCGGAAATCACGGCGAACATGAAAAAAAGTGAACGCGGAAACCGCATTTTTATCGATTGGAGCCAGAATGATTCCCATAAAACGACTGTCTGTGTTTATTCGCTGCGCGCTAAGGAACATCCGTATGTTTCCATGCCGCTTGAATGGAAAGAAGTGGAAGCCTGCGCGCGGGCTAAAAAAGATACGGCCTATCAATTCACGGCAGACAAGGCCGTTGCCCGCGTCAAAAAAAGAGGGGATCTCTTCAAGCCGGTTTTGACGATGAAGCAGACGCTGCTGTCGCGCTCAAGCCGCTGAGCGTTTGCGGGTTTTGGGCAGGCTTTTTTCAAGTGCGGCAATCAAATCAACGACTTGTGATGCTTCGGCCGGTTTTTCAGGCAGGGCCGTTTTGACGGTTTTTTGTTCGTGGATTAGTTTGAGCAGCAGTTCGCGGTAGTTGTCGTGATACTGTTCCGGTTTGAATTTTTCCGTCAAGGACGCAATTAATTTTTCAGCGGCTTCGACCTCGCGCCGGCTTAAATCGAAATCAGCTTCTTCGACAGCCTGCGGCGTGATGATTTCATCAAAATAATGCAGCGTTACCAGGCAGAGAGCGTCATGGAAAACGCGCAAGGCGGCCAGGTATTGGCGGTTGCGCATCACGAGTTTCGCAATGCCGACTTTGCCCGATTGTTTGAGGGCTTCTTTCAGCAAAAAGTAGGCTTTTTTACCGTTTTTTTGCGGTACGAGATAATACGATTGGCTGAAAAAAACCGGGTCGATTTCATGCAGGTCGATAAATTGCTGCAAAGCGATTTCGCGAGTGGCTTTGGGGGATAGTTTGGCGATATCCTCCTCATGCAGCATGACGTAGCGGCCTTTTTCCAGTTCAAAGCCTTTGACAATTTCGTCCCGCGAAACTTCCTTCTGATCACTTTCACAAATAAGTTTCTGCCGGACTTTGCAATGGCCTTTTTCGCGGAACAAATGAAAACGCACGCCTTTTTCGCGCACCGCGGACTGAAGGCTGACCGGAATATTGACCAGTCCAAAGCTGATGGAACCGGTCCATAGGGACCTGCCAGGTCTTTGTTTTTCTTGCAGGCGTGGTTTCTTTTTTGCAGCCATGACATTATGCTAACGCGCAGGCAAGACCTGCTTATCGGGCCAACGCTGAACACTGCTTCGGGGAACACCGGATGTTTTTCTATGCGCGCCAAATTAAACTAGAGTTATGAATGCGCTGGCTGTTTACCGCAAAAAACGTAATTTTAAGGCAACGCCGGAGCCTGCCGGAACACGGTCTCAAAATCGCAAAAAGCACGGCCCTAAAGAACCGCTGTTTGTGATTCAGAAACATGCCGCGCGGCGCTTGCATTACGATTTCCGGCTGCAGGATGGAGGGGTGCTCAAATCGTGGGCCGTGCCGAAAGGCCCCTCTTTGGATCCCAAAGACAAGCGGCTGGCCATGCAGACCGAAGACCACCCGCTGAATTATGCCGAGTTTGAGGGAATTATTCCGGCCGGAAACTATGGCGCAGGAACAGTCATCGTTTGGGATTATGGAACCTATGTCAATCTCAGTCATCATCCGCTCACGAAAAAAAAGCGGTCTCTCAAAGCCGGCCTGGCGCGGGGCCAAATTATGGTTTGGTTGAAAGGCAAAAAACTGCAGGGGACCTACATTTTGATGCGCCTTAAAAATGACGCGGCGGGTAAAACGCCGTGGCTTTTGATCAAAGGCCGCGATAAAGCCGCCGATGCCCGGAGAAATCCTGTGGTTTCCCGGCCGGAGTCGGTCTTTAGCGGATTGACGCTCGAACAAATGCGGCAGAGCAGCAAAGCTAAAAAGTGGACTTGAAAGATTTAGAGACTTTATGAGCCCGGAAGCCAAAACGATTCTGCTGGTCGACGACGATGAGTCCAATCGGGTGCTGATGAA